>NZ_OZ007001.1:3025000-3168613 GCF_963931295.1 uncultured Mailhella sp.
GAGGTTTTCGTGCGTAGCCCTGTTTTTTATATAAGACAGCTTTGCAATAGATATAATCTGTCAGACAAAAGCAGACTTTTGCTCAGTATAGCACTTGTGAGTCTTTGCGCCTGTACACCGCAGCAGCGGACCGTTGCTTCAGTGGAAGAGAGGGCGGCAGCGCCCGCAGGAGATCCTTTCGCTGTAGCCGTTTCCCGCATGATGCCTGGTCAGCAGGAAGTCATGTCCACTCCCTACGGTGCCGATTCTCTGGTCACGCTGGAAAACTCCTATACTTCAGGGCTCGGCCTTTCCTGCCGCAAGGCGCAGGTGACGGCAGGTGGCTTGTCTCATCGTCTGGCCATCTGCCGCGACGACTCGGGCTGGTATGTTTCCGACCCCATCTTTGAACAATCTCAGAGATAAGGCCATGGACAACGCAGTCATCGTGCAGGGCCGCGTCATCTACGCTCTGATGATGCGAGAGGTACATACCATTTACGGTACGTCGCGCCTCGGTTATCTGTGGGCGCTTTTTGATACCGTCATGGGCATTGTCATTTTCTGGGCGTTGCGTGCTTCAGCCGGATTTCATCCCCCCCATGGCATGCCTGTGCTTTTTTTTCTATTGGCGGGATTCGGCCTTTTCTCCATCTTTCGAGGAATGGTGAGCAAATGTATGAGCGCCGTTGCTGGTAATAAGGCCCTTTTGACCTTTCCCCAGGTTACACCGCTGGATCTTATGATAGGCAGAATGGTTGTTCTATGGGGCAAGGAAATTGTCTCTGCTCTCATTCTTATTGTCATAGCAGCATGCTTCAACGTGTATATTTATCTCAATAATTTTGCTATACTATTGTTTACTATTCTTATTACACCACTTCTTGGTCTTGGAGTCGGCCTTATATGTCATGCTTTAAATGTTCTTTTTCCTATAACTGAAAAAATAGTTTCCATTATTTTACGTATTATGTTTTTTACATCTGGAGTATTTTTTTCCATTTCAAAATTTCCATCATATGTCATGGATTATGTGTGGTGGAATCCTATGCTGCAACTTATTGAAATGTGCAGAATGAGTATTTCACAAGGGTACAGAGCCATGCCGTACAGCATGTGTTATCTTACATCAATTACTGTAGTATCTCTATGTTTTGGATTGTTGTTTGAGCGTTATGTCCGGCGGAAACTGCCATGATAGAACTTGAGCATATTACCAAGCGCTATCGTATGGGAAACGGCACGTGGAAAACTGTACTGAATGATATTTCCTATACGTTTCATGAAGGGATCAGCATGGGAATTCTCGGTCTGAACGGTGCAGGGAAGTCTACGCTTCTACGTATCATCAGCGGTGCAGAGGCACCGGACAAGGGACGTGTTAAGCGTACTAGTCGGGTTTCCTGGCCCATTGGCTTCGCAGGAGGCTTTCACGGCGCGCTTACGGGACGGGAGAACATGCGTTTTACCTGCCGCATTTATGGGGCAAATATTAAAGAAGTTACGGACTTTGTTGAAGATTTTTCCGAACTCGGTCCTTACATGGATATGCCCCTCCGTACTTATTCCTCGGGCATGCGGGCCAAGCTGGCTTTTGGACTGAGCATGGCCATTGGCTTTGATTTCTATCTGATTGATGAAGGCTACGCCGTGGGCGATGCCTCTTTCCGGGAAAAGGCGCAGCGCATTTTTGCCGAGCGCAGAAAACATTCCACTCTGCTGGTCATTGCACACAGTACTTCCGTCATTAGAAAGAACTGCGACAATGCCGCCATTTTGAAGGACGGACGGCTTCATTTTTTCAACACACTTAATGATGCGCTGACGGCCTATAAGGGGGTGTGTGATGGAACCGTCTAAACTCTCGTCCGTTGCCGGTCATGGCGGAGAAAGTCAGGAGGCGCTGGCACAGGCGGCAGCCGAGGAGGAGCTTCGGCGAGCCATAAAGGAAGCTACGGCTCATGAAGTATGGCTTCGCGATATTCTGAAACATGCCCGTCTCGAGAAAAAACGTATTGATGCTTCCCTGGAGGAGATGAACGCCGTGGATACGGCGGAGTTTTCCTCCGAGAAGCAGCGTGACCATGCGGAGGCTCTGGCTCTGCTGGAAAGACAGCAGGAGGCCCAGAACAAAAGGATAAAGAGACTTAAATACCTTTATCAGTCCTGCATTGAGAGAATAGAAGAGCTTAATAAACAACAGGCGGGCGAAGCCTTTGAGGAAGCTACGGAAGGCGAGCTTTCTATGGCTGTGGATCAGCAGTCCGAAAAGGAGAAGGGAGGGGGCAGGCGTCTTGCAGGATGCAGACGGTACTGTCTGCCAGCCGTGTTTGTGGTGCCTGCGCTCATGGCGTTGTGCTATTTTTTATTTTTTGCCTCACCCATGTATATTTCCCAAGCTACGTTTGCCATACGTTCAGCCGATACGGGCACATTGTCAGCAGGAAGCGACTTGGCCTCCATTTTTCTTAAAACATCTTCCAGTAATAACGACATCTATATTATTGATGACTATATCAAGAGTCTAGATCTTGTCAGAGCCATAGATAAGACGCTGAATATTATTGGACATTACAGTAACAATGAGCACGATATCATTTCACGGCTATGCCATGAGCCTACCCAGGATGAGCTCATCACCTATTGGCGAAGGCTTATTACGCCGGAGCTGGATCCGGATACCGGTATCATCAATCTGAGTGTGCGCGCCTATACGCCTGAGATGGCGCAGAAGCTCAGCCAAGCCATTCTTTCCGCCAGCGAAGCGCTGGTGAACGCCATGAACGAGCGTGCAAGGCTCGACGCCGTGAAGCTCGCGCGTGAGGAAGTGGGGCGTGCGGAAGAGCGCGTACGTAACGCGCAGATCGCCATGCGTAAGTTTCGGGACAACCACACCATGTTTGACCCGAAAATGACGGCCGAGGGGCTCCAGAGTCTTGTTTCCAGTCTGGAGGCCGAAGCCACGACTCTGCGAACACAGATATCCGAAGCAAAATCGTACATGAACGTCGACGCGCCGCTTTTGAAGTCGCTGAACCAGCGCCTTGCGGCCGTGGAAAAACAGCTTCAGGAAGAAAAGCTGCGTGTGGCTGGGCAGAGCTCCGAGCCGGGCAACCTGAACGCCCTTGTGGCCGACTATGAAGATTTGACCATGGAAGCGGAGTTCGCCCAGAAGCAGCTTGTTTCGGCCATGACTTCCCTTGAACAGTCGCGCATCCAGCAGATGGCGCAGTCACGCTATGTTGTGGCGTATCAGCAGCCCACGCTGCCGGACGAATCGCTGTATCCGAGACCTTTCCTTTTCACGTTCTACGTCTTTGCGGGCATGCTCCTTTTCCTGGGCATTGTCTCGCTGGTGTGGGCGTCCATCCGAGAACATGCAGGATTTTAATATGAAAGCCATATACAACGCCGGCATACTATGTGCGCTGTTCGCACTTTCCGCACAGCCTGTTCTTGCAGCCGGACCTTCTCTTCAGAACTACGGGACAACCGTGCAGTACGGCCAGTCGTCCATGGCCTCTGGCACCCCCCTTCAGGGCGGTCTGCCTGCGTCCGCACAGAGTGGTACGAACGTGGTTTCCCAGTCCACCCCGGGTGGATATCCGCTTTTTAACGCTAACTCTTCAGCCCCGTACCGGGAAAAGCCGTCCACGCCCACAGTGATGGACGCGCCGCCCGCCTGGGCGCAGGGCGGTCTGGCTCCTTCGGCGTCGGCTCTTTTAGCTCCCTTCGGAGCCAATCTGTTCCACGGCAATTTTGCCGGAACCTACAGCGACGGCATGAATGGCAACTATGTCATTCTGCCCGGAGACCGCATCATGGTGCGTGTGTGGGGGGCGAAAACGTATGATGACGTTTTGCCCGTGGACCAGCAGGGCAACATTTTTCTGCCGGAAGTAGGGCCGGTGCATGTGGCCGGACTCAAGCAGTCCGCGCTTCAGGGGGCCGTGCGTTCCCGTCTTGCCTCGGTGTTTACGGACAACGTGAATATCTATGTGAACCTTCAGAGCTCTCAGCCCGTGGCCGTGTACGTGACGGGATTCGTGAATCAGCCGGGCCGTTATGCGGGCAGCCCCATGGATTCTGTCATGTCCTATCTCGACAGGGCAGGAGGCATCACGCCGAACCGCGGTACCTTTCGTCATGTAAAGGTGAAGCGTGGCAACAAGGTGGTTGCAAATCTTGATTTGTACGACTTTGCGCTCAACGGCAACATGCCGGATGTGCGACTGAAAGACGGTGATGTCATTCTTGTTGGAGAGCGCGGGGTCAGTGTGGCGGCCTATGGCATGCTGCGGCAGGAAGCCCGGTATGAGTTCAAGGGGGCAGCCACTGGCGCGCAGCTCATCACTTATGCAAGTCCGCTTTCCAGCGCCACGCATGTGAGCGTTTCCGGCATACGCGGCGGCAGCCCCTTCAACGAATACATGACCATGCAGGAGTTTTCCGCCATGCGTCTTGCGGACGGGGACAGCGTGGAATTTGTGGCAGACAGCCGCGGCCGCACCATTATGGCTTCGGTGAGCGGGGCCATACGCGGGGCTTCGCGCTTCCCTGTGAAGAACAGCACCACGCTGCGCGCGCTGCTTTCCTATGTGGAAGTTGACCCGGCACTTGCCGACGTGTCCGCCGTGTATGTCCGCCGTCAAAGCGTGGCGCAGCAGCAGAAGACCATTCTTGAAGACTCCCTGCATCGTCTGGAGCGCTCGGCCCTCACGGCAACTTCAGCCACGGCGGAGGAAGCGGAAATCCGCGTGCGCGAGGCAGAGCTCGTACAGGACTTCATTCATCGCGCGGCCAGCCTGACGCCGGATGGCGTGGTGGTGGTCAGCCGAGGCGGAGTGGTGCGTGACCTGTTGCTTGAAGACGGTGATGAAATCGTCATTCCGCAGAAGAGCGACGTGGTGCAGGTCTCAGGTGAAGTCATGCTGCCCAAGGCCGTGACCTTCGATAAGTCAATGAAACCGGAAGACTACGTGAAGAGCGCCGGCGGATTTACCGACCGTGCGGATGAGAACACCGTCCTTGTGGCACGCATGAACGGAGAAGTCGGGCCAGTTGGAGAAATGGGCGTGCGCGCTGGGGATCGCATCCTCGTCATGCCCCGTGTGGATACCAAGAATCTCGAACTGGCCAAGGGTATCACCCAGATACTCTACCAGATTGCCGTGGCCACCAAAGTGGCTGTGGGGCTGTAACATGAAATCGCCTGCCGTCAGTGTCATCATTCCCGTGTGGAACGGCGGAAAATACTTCCGTGAGTGCCTGGACAGCGTTCTTGCTCAGACCTTGAGGGATATCGAGGTACTCATTGTGGATGACGCTTCTACGGACGGAAGCGGCGCCGTGGCTGAGGAGTACGCTGCACGTGATGCCAGAATCACGGTGCTGCATCAGAAAGAGTCCATGGGAGCGGGACCGGCAAGAAACGCAGCCATGGCGATGGCCAAAGGCCAGTATATCGCGTTTATGGATAGCGATGACCTGTATCCTTCCGACAAAGTGCTGGAGACTCTTTATCATAAAGCAGTGGAGCAGGATGCTAATATATGTGGAGGATCACTCTATAAAATAGATGCAGATGGAGCTATTTTGAATATGAATATTCCATACCAGTTCTTTACAGAAGAACGATGGTATCAGTATCAAGACTATCAATATGACGGAGGATTTTATCGTTTTCTGTATAGAAGAGTATTTATTAATAAATACAATCTTCGTTTTCCGGCATACAAGCGTTTTCAGGATCCGGTATTTTTTGTTAATGCTATGATATATAGTGGAAAATTTTATGTTATTCCTGGATGGGTATATGCATATAGGAAGGAACATAAATTTATAATATGGGACACAAAAAGTATTTGTGATCACTTGCATGGTGTATGTAATATACTTGATATTTCAAATAAATATAAACTTAATAAACTTCACTGTATAATGCTAAAAAATATTTATATTACTATAACTAAAAGAGCAAAAAAACATATAAATTTATATGTAATAAAGAATATATTTTATACTATATTACATATAAATTTTATAATATGGATAAAGTATGTATATAAAAAATATAAATATTTTTGATGTGTTTTTTTATGTAATTTTTTATGCGCGTGAGGGGGAGAGCCATGTTTAGAAAGAAACTTGATAAGCTTATTCATCATCCATATATGTTTTTTTCTGACATAGGTAAGAAAAAACGTATGAATTACATTGAAACGGAGAAATATGCACAACATATCAACTATAGAGAAGATAATATGGATAATAATGTATCGGGAAAAAAAATTGATGTCTCTGTTATTGTTCCTGTATTTAATGTGGAAAAATTTCTTAATAAGTGTATAGAAAGTTTAATAAATCAAAATGATAAAAATTTGGAATTTATATTTGTCAATGACGGTTCAACTGATAAATCACTGGATATTTTATATAAGTATGCAAAATCCGATAAGAGAATCATTGTGATAAATTGCAGGAGAAATATTGGCGTCGCAGCAGCCCGTAATCTTGCCATTTCCATAGCGCATGGTTCTTTTATCGGCTTCGTGGATCCTGACGACTATGTTTCGAAAAACTACTTTGGAAGTATGTACCGTATGGCGCGTCTTCAGGATGCGGATATTGTCATGACCAATAATGTCGTACGCTTTCCCTCTAGAAGTGTAAGACATAAAAATATGGGTTTTAGAGTCAATAAAAAAATTGATGATGATGTAAAAATAAATATTATGAAAACTACAGGTGTTACATGGAATAAAATATATAATAGAAAACTTATGTTAAATAATAATATTATGTTCCCTGAAATAAAGACAATGGGAACTGATAACTATATTACTACACTTGCTTTATTTTTTGCAAAGAAAATAATAACGACGGATAAAGTTATTTATTATTACAGAGAGAATCCAAACTCCATTATTAATAAAAAGAAGGACGCCTCCTATTATCTTCTTACGGAAGTATACCACAGATGTCTGCAACGGATTTTCTATTCCAGCGAAAAGAGAGCCAAAAAGCAGGCATGGATTCAGGCAGTGACGGAGCGCGCCCTGAAGGACAGTGTTTCCAACCTGAAGAAGTTTGAAACCAATCTGGAAAAAATTGAATACATCAACAGCGTATATCAATTCTTCCCCGATGCGCGTTTTGTGGATATCGACAGGCCAGTCGTCTCGCTGACATCCTATCCCGGACGCATTGCTACGGTGGATCAGACCATACGCTCCATTCTGAATCAGGACATTCCGCCCAAAGAGGTGGTGCTCTATCTTGCGGATTCTCAGTTTCCCGAAAGAGAAGGCGGGTTGCCGTCATCGCTTACGGATCTTCTGGGCAAAGGGCTGGTCATACGATGGTGCGAGGACATGCGTTCCTACAAAAAACTCATCCCGGCTCTGAGCGACTATCCCGAGGACATCATCATCACGGCCGACGATGATGTGATATATCCCGGCAACTGGCTGCGTACTCTTCTGACCGCACACTTCAGGCAGCCTGAGGAGGTGCAGTGCCTGCGTGGAAGAAAGATTTTAATGGAGCAGGGGCATTTTCTCCCCTACAGTGAATACCGTCTTATCAAGTATGACGAACCTTCTTCCTTCTTCATTCTTCAGACAGGACTCGGCGGATGTCTGTATAAGAAGAGCATGTTGCATGAGGACGTTGCCCGCAAGGAGCTTTTCACGTCTCTTTGTGCCGACGGTGACGATATCTGGTTCTGGGCCATGGCCGTGTTGAAGGGAACGAAAATACACTGGTGCGCTCCGGGACTGAACGATCCGCTGTACATAGAAGGTACGCAGGAGAGTGGAACCTGTCTCTGGGAGCAGAACAAGCAGGGCGGCAATGACGAGCACTTTATGAAACTTGTGAATCATTATCCACAGCTTGCGGATATTGCCGATCAGGTTTTCTGAACTTCAATCAGGTCATCGAGGAGCTGTGAATGATATCTGTCGATAAAAATCTCTGCACGGGATGCACTGCCTGCTATAGCGTTTGTCCCCAAAAAGCCATTATGATGCAGTATGACGAGGAAGGGTTTTCCTTTCCCTTCGTTATCCGTTCATTGTGTGTGGACTGCGGGCTCTGTGAGCGTGTTTGTCCCATACACAACTACGAAAAGCATCCCCAGCCGGAGCTGGCCTATGCTGCCTGCAACAGGGATGTGAATGAGCGCTTCAGAAGTTCGTCGGGGTCGATTTTTTCCATCCTTGCCCGTTATGTCATGGAAAGGAAGGGCATTGTTTTCGGTGCCGCCATGGATGAGCATTTTCGTGTCGTTCATACGGGGGTGTCTCGCATGGCGGACGTTGATCGCCTGAGAATGTCCAAATACGCGCAGAGTGAACTCGGCGATGTTTTTTCGCAGGTGAAAAACTGTCTTGACACAGACAGATGGGTACTGTTCTCCGGTACTCCCTGTCAGGTTTCCGGGCTGAAGAATTTTTTGCGAAAGGATTATGAGAAGCTGTACACCGTAGATATTCTGTGCCGTGGGGTACCTTCTCCAAAACTTTTCCAGACGTATATCGAATGGCTGAAGCAGCGTTATGACTTTGATTCCATAGTGTTTCGCGACCAGAGATATGGATGGACGACGTCTTCTCCCTTTACCGTGTACCGGGGCAACACGCCGCTGCTGCAGGAGAGCTCTGGTTATAACCTATATATGAAGACGTTTGTAAGTCATTTTTCCCTGCGTCGCTCATGCTACAGCTGTGTGTATGCGTCCATGGATAGGGCGGGCGATTTCTCCATCGGGGATTTCTGGTCCATTGACGAATATGACAAGTCGCTCAATGACCACATGGGCACCTCATTCTTTTTAATAAACAGTGCAAAGGGTGAGGCCCTGAAACCCTACATAGAGGAACGCACGTCTGTACTGAAGGCATTTATATTCAAGGAGATGGAGTCCGCGCAGGGAGGGATACATGGTCCTGCCGGAACTTCCCCCTTCCGTGAACAGCTCTTCTCTCGGTTTGCCGCCGGGACCTCAGTGTTCGAGTGGATGGTCAAGAAGTTCTACAAGGTGGGCGTGCTGAATTTCTATAACGCCGATAACTTCGGAGCAGTGCTTGTGGGATTTTCCATATGCAGGATTCTGGAGAGACTCGGCTACAAGCCTGAACTTATAAATTACCGCTACAAGCCGGATGCCACATTCCAGAAATTCCGCGACAAGTATCTTCCGCAGTCCAAGTGGTGCAGAACCGCCGCCGATTTCGAAGCTCTGAACAGCAAGTACAGAATATTTCTCGTCGGCAGCGACCAGGTCTGGAAGATGTGGAATACGGAACTGTTCATGTTCCACTTCGTGCATGGCCTGAAGAACATTCTTTCCTATGCGGCAAGTTTCGCGACCGCCTCCTACAGTGGCAACATCGATCCGGGCTATGCGGGGCAGCTTCTGAGGCGATTTGACTCCATTTCCGTACGAGAACAATCCGGCGTGATCATATGTGCGAAGGAATTCGGCGTGGATGCCACCTGCGTAGTAGACCCCACGCTGCTGCTTGAGGCCGACGACTACAATGAACTTATCAAAAATTCTGAAAAGCCGCTCAAGGCGCCCAAGAGTAAATATTTCTTCATATACTACTCAAGCACGGTAAAACTGCTTGAGAAAATGCAGAAGGATGAGGGGGCGGCGGACATACTCAGAAGCCTGAAGCCCCTTGTAGGAAAAACGGGCATCACGGTTGAAGAGTGGCTATTCTACATTAAAAACGCGGAATACGTCATCGCGAATTCATATCACGGAGTTCTGTTTTCCATCATCTTTAAAAAGCAGTTCATTGTGATAACGGATGAGAAGAAAGATGACAGAATACAGAGTATTCTTTCCATTCTTGGTCTTCAGCACCGCATAGTGGAGGGAAAGGAAATACTTACGGCAGATATGTTTAACAACAGGATAGACTACAAGCAGGTGGACGAGCGCTTGAGTGAGGCGAGAAAAGCCTCTCTGCGCTTCCTGAAGGTCGCGCTGAGCAGGCCCCTCACACACAAAGAAAAAATTCTGACGCCTTCCATGAGATAGACCGCTATTCGAAAAGTCCCCGTATCCAGGAAAAACGTACATGGTACGGCGAAACGCCGTGCTGCAGAGATAAGCATATCTGGAGATCTGTATGAATATTGCCGTTGCCGGTACCGGCTACGTCGGTCTGAGCCTTTCCGTTCTTCTTGCTCAGCACAACAGCGTGAAGGCCGTGGATATCATTCCCGCCAAAGTGGAGCTCATCAATCAGAAAAAGTCCCCCATTGTGGATAAGGAAATAGAAGAATTTCTTGCCACGAAGCCGTTGAATCTTGAAGCAACCATGGATGGGGAATCAGCCTACCGCGACGCGGACCTTGTCATCATTGCCACGCCCACCAACTATGACGTTGAGCAGAACCATTTTGACACGTCATCCATCGACGCCGTGCTGAAGATAGTGGAAAAGGTCAATCCTGCCGCTACGGTGGTCATCAAGTCCACGGTACCGGTAGGATATCTGGAAGGATTGCGCAAAGTGTGGCCCGGACTGCCCAAC
This sequence comes from uncultured Mailhella sp., assembly GCF_963931295.1. NCBI lineage: Bacteria > Pseudomonadati > Thermodesulfobacteriota > Desulfovibrionia > Desulfovibrionales > Desulfovibrionaceae > Mailhella > uncultured Mailhella sp. The sequence goes on from NZ_OZ007001.1 coordinate 3,035,533, forward strand.
ATCCTCTTTTCGCCGGAGTTCCTGCGTGAAGGCAGGGCACTTTACGACAATCTGCATCCTTCCCGCATCATAGTAGGTACGCCGAAGGACTGTACGCCGGAGCTGAGGAAAAAGGCGAAGCGCTTTGCCGCACTGCTTCAGGAAGGCGCCATGGACGAGGACGTTCCTACTCTCATGGTGAATGCCACGGAGGCGGAATCCATCAAACTTTTCGCCAATACCTACCTCGCGCTCCGCGTGGCGTTCTTCAATGAGCTTGATACCTATGCGGAAGTGCACGGGCTGGACACGCGGCAGATTATCAGAGGCGTGGGCCTCGACCCGAGAATCGGCTCTCACTACAACAACCCTTCCTTCGGCTACGGCGGCTACTGTCTTCCCAAGGACACGCGGCAGCTCCTGGCGAACTACAAGGGTACGCCAAACGACATCATTACCGCCATCGTGGCGGCGAATAATACGCGCAAGGAGTTTATTGCTCATCAGATTCTCTCACGTTCCCCAAAAAAGGTGGGGATTTACCGCCTGACCATGAAGGCGGGCAGCGACAATTTTCGTCAGTCCGCCATTCAGGACGTTATGCGTCTGCTGCGCGGAGAGGGGGTGGAAGTCGTCATCTACGAGCCGACGCTGCATCAGGAGATGTTCCAAAACTTTCCCGTCATCCATGACCTTGAAGCGTTCAAGGCCATGTCCGACGTGATTGTGGTCAACCGCATGGCGGAGGAAGTAAGGGACTGCCTGAACAAAGTCTATACCAGAGATTTGTTTGAAAGAGATTGAGGCCAGGCCGCACAGGGGCATGGCGGAAGCGAAGGCTGTCGGGTTGAGGGGACACCATCGGGGAAATGACATTCTCCCTGTTAGAGCATTCTGTCGTCAGGCACTGGCGACAATAGTTTCAGAGTGTGCGGAAGCTGGCTTCCGCATAGGCTTTCAACATTAGTTCCCTCTGTAAAAGGATATCGCATGAACAAGGATGAATTCAAAGCTCTTCTGATACAGTCGCCCAAAGAAATTGCATTGGACGATTTGACAACGGATGATATTCACAGATTACGCATCACAGTAAGAGCTACAGCATTTGAAACATTTTTCATGCCTTCTGGGCATAAAAAGCTGTATGTGATCTTTTCTGCAGTGGGGAGGGATAGAAGGCCGTATCCCATTTTTCAGCGGGTAACGTGGTATGAATCTTTCGACGGCATGTTTCTTTGGATTGACGATCCGACTAGACATGAGACGAATATAGCACCGACGTACTACTTTGGAACAAAAGATTCCAATTATCTCGAACTGATATGCGAAATGATACATAAGTTTTTGGATATTTACGGTCTTTCCTGCAAAGACCTTGTATTCATTTCTTCATCCAATGGCGGCTTTGCGGCGCTGTGGTGTTCCAGAAAACTGTATGGCTCAACGTGTCTTGCCTTTAATCCGCAGCTTAATGTTCCACTACATTATCGGAAGGTAAGAAATAAGTTTGAACATGCACTGAGTGTCAGTTTTGATGATGAATCCTTGAGAGAACGTTTTTATATTGATAATATTGATAAAGAATCAGAGTCAAAAATATGTATTTATTCAAATGTAAAAAGTCCTTCTGATAAAATACAAATGGATGCATTTTTTCAAAAAAATGGTATTGAATATAAATATGGTCTTCAAAAAGTTAATAATATATGGGTTATAATTGCAAATATTGATGCTGTAGATACTCATCTTGCACAACCTACACCATATGTATCTAGGATTATGGAACGTCTTATGAGCGACGAATGGGGAGGAATGGAAATTTCGCCCCAAAAAATAGAAATTATTAATGCATTACTTGAAGGTATGAAAGATTATTATCTGGCTTTAAAAAATAATAAAAAACTTCAAAATCAAATTGAATTACTGAATAAGCAGAATGATGTGTGTTAATGTATTTTTATATTTATTAATTAAATTAATATGGTGATATTTTAATAAATAAAAATTAATTGATAAGGATGTATGCTTTTTATGCGACTGCTGCAGTACAGTAAAGATTTGATTTCATTGTTTTCATGATTTTAATGAAGGTGTTCTGACAGAGGTGGAATGTTATTTTTGCATTATGCGTAATACTGATTTGTTCTGTAATCATATATGTATGAACCTTTGAAAACAAAACTATGCAGCGGAACCTGCATAGTTTGGAATAATATGTTGCTAACAGGTATTAATGTTATTGAAATGTACTGACGGATGTTGTCATGAATGCTTTAAGCAGAGAGGCCGAACTGAAGACGACGTCAGCTGAAGGGCAGAAGAGTTTCCTTGCCTTCTCCCGAAAGTTTTCCCGTATCCCCCACCTTTCCGCCTTTCTCGGTGGAGAGGTGAGGCTTGCCGGAAAAGAGGGGGGAGAAGCGTGCACGGCCGTGGCAGGATGGGGGCACAAGCCTACGGCCGACAAGGCAAGACGCTATGCCGCGGCACACGGTCTGCCCTACATTGCCGTGGAAGACGGTTTTCTTCGTTCTCTGCGTCTCGGCTGTGAGGACGCGGCGCCTCTTTCTCTGGTGGTGGACTATACGGGGATTTACTATGACGCCACCGGTCCCTCGGACCTTGAAACCCTTTTAAATTCTGAGGGGTGGCAGACGCCGGAGCTCATGGCTTCCGCCCAAAAGGCACTTTCCGCCATTCTCCTTCATCATCTCAGCAAGTACAATCATGCACCCGATGCCGCACCGGGGGTTCTGGGGGCGGCAGAGCCGGGGGCTCCCCGTGTACTCATCATCGATCAGACCGTGGGGGATGCTTCGGTATCTCTCGGTCTGGCGGACGCTTCCTCTTTCATTGCCATGCTGACGGAAGCGAAAAAACGCTTCCCTCACGCGTGGCTTTATGTGAAGACGCACCCTGATGTGCTGGCCAGAAAGAAGAAAGGGTATCTCACTGAAGCGGCGAAGCACTATGGCGCCACGCTTATTGCGGAAGACGTTGCGCCGCTTTCGCTTCTTGAACAGGCGGACGTGGTGTACTGCGTCACCTCGCAGATGGGCTTTGAAGCTCTCATGCTGGGTAAGGATGTGCATTGCTTCGGCATGCCGTTCTACGCGGGTTGGGGGATCACGCATGATGCTTTGTCCTGCCCGCGGCGGACAAAGAAGTGCACGCTTCTGGAAGTATTTGCGGCCGCATACCTTCTTTACGCCAGATATGTAAATCCCATCACCGGGGAGGGCTGCGATATTCACGACACCATTGCCCGGCTTGCCGTGCAGCGGGAGAAGAATGAACAGAACCGCGGTTTTCACGCCTGTTTCGGTTATTCTTTCTGGAAGCATCCGCACGCGCGGGCTTTTTTGCAGAGTACCGGGGCTTCTTTCCGCTTTTTTAAATACTTCCATGGAGAACGGCGTGCCGTCGCCAGCGCTGCCGGACACGGTGGAGACGTAGTGGCATGGTCGTCCAGATGCGCAGACGGAATGCTGGAAGCGCTTTGTCGTGAGGCCGGGGGGCCGCTGGTACGCATGGAAGACGGCTTCATTCGCTCTGTAGGACTGGGCTCGAGTTTTCAGTATCCGTATTCGCTGGTGCTGGACAGGCGGGGCATTTATTACGACCCCACGCAGCCCAGCGACCTTGAAGTCATCCTTCAGCAATTACCGGAGCGGTCTGACTACGACGAGCTGTGTCGTAGGGCTCGGGCACTTCGCGAGTTTATCGTTCAGAATGGGCTGACCAAGTACAATGTGGGGCAGAGCACGCTTTCCCGCACGCGCTGGCCCTCGGATCGCCGGGTGCTGCTGGTGCCCGGTCAGGTGGAGGACGACGCTTCAGTGCGCCGCGGCGGCTGCGGCATCAGGGGAAATCTTGAACTGCTCAGGGAGGTGCGTCGCCGCAATCCCGGGGCGTTCATTATTTACAAGCCGCATCCCGACGTGGAAGTGAAGAACCGCAAGGGCAGGATAGACGATGCTAAGGTGCTTTGCGTGGCCGACGAGGTGGTGCGCAACGTGCGCATGGACGCGCTTCTGGCCGTGGTGGACGAGGTGCATACCCTTACGTCCCTGACCGGATTTGAGGCCCTCTTGCGCGGCGTGAAGGTCTGCGTTTACGGCGGCCCCTTTTATGCGGGCTGGGGGCTCACGGAAGATTATGCCGTGGAGCGTTCCTTCCTGTCCCGCCGCACGGCGCGCCTGACGCTGGATGAACTTACGGCGGGCGTACTTCTGCTGTACCCGAGCTATTACGACTGGCAGACGGCGAGCTTCTGCACGGCGGAGGATGTGTGTCATCGTCTGCTTCAGAGGAGCGGGCAGATGAAGAGAATGCCTGTTTTGCGTCTGTTTGATGTTCTTCGCATACAGGCAAGGAAGGTGTTCTGACATGGCGAGTTATCTTTTTCTTCAGGGGCCGCATGGACCGTTCTTCCGCCTGCTGGGACAGGAGCTTCGTAAGCGTGGGCATGAGGTGACGCGCGTGAACCTCTGCGGCGGCGACGTCCTGGACTGGCCTCGCGGCGCGTTGACCTATCACGGCCGTACCTCGGACTGGAGTTCGTGGGTGCACCGCCTCATGGAGTGCCGGAGCGTGACTGACCTGCTGGTTTTTGGCGACTGGCGGCCGCATCACCGCGAGGCTGTGCACATTGCGCGGCTGCACGGCATACGGATATGGGCCTTTGATGAAGGATATCTTCGTCCTCACTGGATAACCATGGAGCCGGGCGGGGTAAACGGCAATTCCAGCTTGCCGCACACTGCGGAGGAGGTGCGTGCTCAGGCGAAGCTTTGTCCGGCGCCATTACGCCCAGTGCCGTCCCTGAACCCTATAGGTCGCCGTCAGCTTCAGGCCGTGCTTTATGCAGGGGCATCCATCCTGTCCACTCCGTTTTTCCCGTTTTATCGTACGCATCGTCCGTACGGCCATTTGAAGGAGCTCTTCAGCGGCTGGATACCGCACTTTTTCACGCGCCGCCACCGCATGAAGCTGTCGGAAAAGGCGTTGTCGCATCTCAATGATGCGCCGTTTTTTCTTTTTCCGCTTCAGCTCGACTCCGATTCACAGGTGCGGCGCTATTCGCCGTTCAGCGGAATGAAGGAAGCCATTGCCTGGGTGATGACTTCCTTTGCCAGAGACGCGCCCAAAGAGACGCATCTTGTCATCCGCAATCATCCTCTGGACAGCGGACTCATCCGATACGACCGGTTCATCCGCAGTTTCAGCGAGGCGTGCGGCATAGAGAAGCGCGTGATTTTTGTAGAGAGCGGCAACGGCATGGACATGATACGAAAAAGCCGTGCCGTGGTGCTTTTGAACAGCACCATGGGCATGCAGGCGCTGGAGCAGGGCAAGGCGGTGTACTGCGTGGGCAAGTCCATCTACGCCATACCTGGACTTGCACAGAGCGTAGAAGACATGCCGCTTGCCCGTTTCTGGAAGGAATTTCGTGCGCCGGACATGGGACTTTTGCGGGATTTCGAGCGCATTTTGCTCTCTTTCGCGCTGGTGAACGGCAATTTTTACTTCGGCGAAGGCATGTGTATGGCCGTGCAGGGCTGTGCCGACAGGCTGGAAAAAGTACTGCATCATCGAGATCTACTGTTGCACCGGTGAGCGTTTTACCGGGAAAAAAGTTTTCCTTTACAGTAGCGGACAACTTTCGACACGGTGAGACTCGTTATGAAAAAATTCTGTTTGAGGCCATTCTGCCCGCTGTTCTCATGTTGCTTTGCCGCAGGCCGCGTCTGCTGCTGAAGAGGCCATAGGCGTGTATGTCGCTCACCGCGTCACGCTGAACGATCAGCACTTTCGCAGCAACGTGTGCGGCGAGCAGAGCCTTGACTGCGCCTATGCCACGCACGACGTGGGGGTGGGCGGCGGTCTGGCCGTGGGTGCGATTTCAGCCGCAATCTCGACATGCCCTGCCGCTGGAACTCGAATACGTCGTTTATGGTTTCGTGCCCGACAACTTCGACAGAGGCCATGCGTCCGCCATCGAGATGGAAGAATACCTGTAGACAGTGCTGTTCAACGTGTACTGTAATCTCATGACCTCACCTGTTATCAGATTACTCACTATGTGACCGCCGGCGTCGGTATGGGCATTATGAAAAGCAAGTACAGTATTTGTGGCTTCTGGATATGTATTTGGTGTCTGGGGGCTTTATACGGCCTTCAGGCCGTTAATGGAGTGAAAGCGGACAAAACAGACAAGTATTCGCTGAGAGGGTGGACCAGAAGACGGTTATATCTAAAAATTTTTTCGATAAAACGGCGTTGCTTAGCCTCCCGTTCATATCAAAAAGATGTTTTTTTTGAGGGGGGATCACCCAGGCTAGCTGACTGTTGCCGAAAAGCAATAATTATGTGGTAACGACTTCTTCTGATATGCTGTACATATTGCAATGGGGAGTTCTGACGCCGTTGTTACTAGGTTCAGGACTCATTAAATATAAAAGATGACAATGGCAGCGAGACAAATGGCCGAAAAGAACGTGTGTGCACAACGGTCATAACGCATGGCTATTCTGCGCCAATCCTTGAGTCGGCCGAACATGATTTCTATCTTGTGCCGCTGCTTATAAACCTCCTTGTCATAGACCACCGGAGTTTTTCGGCTGTGTCTGCCAGGAATACACGGCGTGATTCCTTTACGGGACAAGGCATGACGAAACCAGTCGGCATCATAGCCTCTATCCGCCAGAAGCTCCCTGGCCTGCGGCAGAGTATCAAGCAGGACAGCAGCGCCTTTGTAGTCGCTCACCTGACCGCCGGACAGATGGAAGGCCAACGGTTGACCGAAGGCATTGCAGACAGCGTGGAGTTTTGAATTCAGGCCGCCTTTTGTGCGTCCGATACATCGGGAAAGGCCCCTTTTTTCAGCAAACTTGCTGCTGTCCTGTGTGCCTTGAGATGTGTGGTATCAATCATCAAGCGTGTTGTGGAGCCGTTTTGTTCAACAAGCTCCGCAAAAATCCTGTTAAAGACACCCAATCGGCTCCAGCGGATAAAACGATTGTAGAGAGTTTTGTATGGTCCATACTCGCGCGGGGCATCTTTCCATTGCAGGCCATGCTTGATGACATAGATAATGCCGCTGACGACACGCCTGTCATCGACTCTCGGAATGCCGTGGGAACGAGGAAAGTAGCGTTTGATACGAGCAATCTGTTCATGAGAAAGATAAAAAAGTTCCTTCATGGCATCCTCCCTATGCCGACAATAAGAACTTTTTACCCTTTTGGCAATTAATGAGTCCTGAGCCTAGGTCGACATGGAAAATATCGGGGACACCAGCTATCAACCGGCCGAGGATAACTTCGGAGAACAGTTGAGCGTCCCATACGCCGAAGGGTAACATGAATGCAGGTTCGGATCGTAATGGACCTTTAGGGCTTAGTCGTTAGAGAACCTTGCAGATGCATAAGAGGAACTACCGCCAATGCTGGTCGGCCCCATTTTGTTTCTTGGTCACAAAGAGACCGGGCCTTTTCTACTGTTTTTTATCCTCCTTGTGATACATGAAAAAAGCACCTATGAAGATATCTTCATAGGTGCTTGAAATATTTGGTGCGCCTAGCAGGATTCGAACCTGCGACCCACTGCTTAGAAGGCAGTTGCTCTATCCAGCTGAGCTATAAGCGCGCTCCTTGTGTTGTAGGTAAGGATTGCCTCGCGGTCAAGCAAAATTTTTGATTACTTCTTGAACCACAGTTCGATGCGCTGGCGGAAGCAGAGACTGAAGAAGCGGATGATGAATCCTGTAAGAAATGCCGTGATGACGGTGCCTTCCCGCAGGCCGGCGATTCGTCCCAGGCAGATCCAGCCGAGCAGGGCGGCGAGCACCACCAGAGATACGTCGTTGATGACCTTGAGATTGCTGAACGGCAGCTTGAGTCGATAGGCAAGCGCCAGCACGAAGCCTTCGCCGGGAATGACCATGGTGTTGCTGGTGATTTCCAGCGTGATGTCGAAGGCCATGATGGTGCAGCCGATGAGGGTCATGACGATGCGCAGCGGCCAGGTTTCAGGAATGAGCGTGTGGGTCAGCCACATGCCGAGGTCGATGAACATGCTGAAAATGAATACGCTGGGCAGCTGAAGAAACTGTCGAGGTCGGAAGGTCCGGCCGAGCAGGGGAATCTGAGCCAGCAGCATGAGCGTGTTAACGCAGAACGTGCCCGTACCTATGGAGAAGCCGAAGATTTCGCCCACGACGTAGGGCACGCTGGAAATGGGAGTCGTGCCCAGCTGCGCGTTGGTGACCATGGCTATGCCGTTGCCCATGAAAAAAAGACTTAGCAGAAAGATTATCCAGCGCTTGCAGCGCTCCTTTGTGTGTGAAGTATTCATCCGTAATGTCGCTGAGAGAATTGTTGAAATAAATTAATATGATATTATTTTATTCAATACTGATTATAAACGCAAGCCGGTTCAAAAAGGAAGCCTGCCGAAAGGCAGGCTGTCTGGCGCGGAAGGCTTGTGCGCGTAAGAACCGAAGGGAAAGCGCTTTGCAGAACGCGCGGCGTGCGGAAGCTGCGCGTTCGTCGATTGTTTGCGCCTCTGGGAAAACTACGTTTGTTTTTGTCAGAAGTTCGGGTTGACCGCGGCTTTTCCGTCGCCGAGCATGGCGTGTACGTACTGCACGGTCCGCTCGTCCACCGGCACGATGGGAAAGCTGTTGCGGCATGAACCGCAGGTCACGGTCATGGGTTGTACGGGGGACACCAGCACCACTTCATTCTGGCAGTACGGGCAGACATAGACAAAGAGCAGCGCCATGCTTTCGGGCTTTACCGGTTCGCTGTAGGTCATACCATTCTCCGTGAACGATTCCAGAAAAGCGGGCCGGACAAGGCGTCTGGCCCGGTATGTCAGACAAGCAGATTGTCGCCGGTCATTTCCGCCGGGACGGGTATGCCCCAGAGCGTGAGCAGCGTGGGCATGATGTCGCCGAGCTTGCCGTTTTTGACGGGATGCGTCTTGCCGTTTTCCACAATAAGAAGCGGCGTCTGATTCAGGGTGTGGGCCGTCTGCGGACGTCCTTCCTCGTCTATCATTTTTTCCACGTTGCCGTGATCGGCCGTGATGCACAGTATGCCGCCGCGGTCCATGACGGCCTTTTCGATGCGGGTCACACAGGCGTCCACGGTTTCGCAGGCTTTGATGGCGGCTTCAAGCACGCCGGTATGGCCCACCATGTCGGGATTGGCGAGATTGCACACCACAAAGTCGTACTTGTCGCTGTTCCAGGCCGCAATGAGCTTGTCGGTGACTTCTTCGGCGCTCATCTGGGGCTTGAGGTCGTAGGTGGCCACGTCGCGGGGAGATTCGACAAGAATGCGGTCTTCGTTTTCAAAGGGGGCTTCGCGTCCGCCGCTGAAAAAGTAGGTGACGTGGGCGTATTTTTCCGTTTCCGCGATGCGCAGCTGATGCAGGCCCATGTCGGCGACGATTTCGCCCATGGTCTTGTCGAGGTTGTGCTTGGAAAACGCCACGGGCGCGGTGAGCGTGGCCTCGTAGGAGGTCATGGAGGCGACGGCCGCCATGTCGGGCATGACGCCGCGGTCGAATCCGGTGAAGTCGGAATCCGTGAGCGCGCGCACCAGTTCGCGGCCGCGGTCGGCGCGGAAGTTGAAGCAGAAGACGCCGTCGCCGTCGCGGATGACGGATTCGGCGGGATCAAGCAGAATGCGGGGCTTGATGAATTCGTCGGTTTCGCCTTCGGCGTAGGCGGCGCGCAGGGCTTCCTGCGCGTTCTCGACGCGCTGACCCTGACCGTGAACCATCATGTTCCAGGCCTGTTCCACGCGTTCCCAGTGCTTGTCGCGATCCATCGCGTAAAAGCGGCCCACCATGTCGGCCAGGCGCGCGCCCGTTTTTTCAAGCTCGGGCTGCAGACGGGTCACATAGTCGATGCCGGAGCAGGGCGGGGTGTCGCGGCCGTCGAGAAAGGCGTGGACAAGCGCGGGCACGCCTTCGCGCTGCGCAAGTTCCAGAAGCGCGAACAGATGATTGATGTGACTGTGGACGCCGCCGTCGGAGAGCAGACCGCAGAAATGAATGCGGCCTCCGCGGGCGCGGACGCGTTCGCACATGTCGAGCAGCACGGGATTGCGGAACAGTTCTCCGCTTTCCACGGCCATGTCGATGCGGGTCATGTCCTGATACACGATGCGGCCGGCGCCGATGTTCAGGTGCCCCACTTCCGAATTGCCGATGAATCCGGAGGGAAGCCCCACCTGACGACCGGAGGCGTCCAGACGGCCCAGGCCGGGCATGGCGAGCAGGCGGTCAAGCGTGGGGGTATGAGCAAGGCTGGCGGCGTTTCCCGGTCCGGCGGGAGCCAGACCGTAGCCGTCGAGGATGAGAAAAAGGGTAGGTTTCACTACGGGCATCAATTGTTCTCCTTTCCTTCCGCTGCTGTGGCGGGCAGCGCTTCGGCGCCGGACCAGAGGGCCTCAAGATGGTATAGTTCCCTGACCGGCTCCTGAAAAATGTGGACGATGATGTCGTTGAGGTCCACGAGAACCCACTGTCCTTCCTGATAGCCTTCGGTGCGCAGGATCTCGAATTTCTCCTTCTTGCACATTTCCGAAAGACCGTCGGCAAGACTGCGCGCGTGACGCGCGGAGGAGGCCGAGGCTATGATGACGATGTCGGCCAGCGGGTTGCCTTCAGGAAGCCGGAATACGGACAGATCGCGTGCCTTGTGTTCGGCCAGCCACTGCTGAATGACGGGGGCCTTTTCGGAGGCGGGAAGCGTGGAATATTTTTTTTCTTTGGTCATGGTAGCCCTCAATATGCTCGGTATAATCTATAGGAATGGGGCGTAAGCATACATCAATCGCCGTTGGAGCGCAAATGTGCCCGGGGGCTCTTCCCTTTTGGGGCTGGGCCCGGTATGCACACGGCAGAAGGAGCGAGTTATGGTTGATTTTCATATCGTGATTGCCCGGGGCGTTCCCGGAGCGGGACTGGACGCCGCATCGGCCCTGCGGTACGCCGCGCTGGCGGGTCTGCGCTTCGTGGGACTGGTCATGCCGAGCGGCGGCGACAATTTTTCCGAGCTGGAGACGCTGGCGGCACAGGTGCGTCGGCTCAGTCTTTACGCCAATGTGGAGGCACGGACGGGCGTGGAACTTCGTCACGTGCCCCCGGCGCTTCTTCCGACCGTGACGGCGGAGGCGAGAAAGGCTGGTGCGGAAATCGTGCTTGCCTACGGCGAGACGCTCGGCGACCAGGTGGAGGAGGGCTCCAACATGGCGGCCGTGGAGGCGGGAGTGGATATTCTGACGCATCCCGGGCTCATCGACGCCGAAACAGCGGCGTTTGCCGCGGAGCGGGGCGTCGCCCTGGAGTTCACCTCATCGCCGAAGCACGCGTTGACCAACGCGCATACGGCAGGCATGGCTCTGCGTTTCGGCTGTCCTCTGGTGCGGGGGAGCGGAGCCGTCTGCGCGGTGGAAATGACGCCAAGGTCGTTCTGGCCACAGATCATCAAGGGGGCGGATGTGTTCGGACAGCAGGATGGAAAAAGTAATTTGTTGAAATTGTTGGAAAATAGTGAGTGTACGCTCGTGCGGAAATGTATGACGATCAAACATCGGTGAAGAAAAAAATAAAAAAAAACGTCAGGAAACGCTTGACGACCGTCCCTCATCCTGCTAATTACACACCTCGCCGAGAGACGAAATGCTCATGTAGCTCAGTTGGTAGAGCGCATCCTTGGTAAGGATGAGGTCATCAGTTCAATTCTGATCATGAGCTCCATTCTTCTCATACTCGGTGCTAGAGTCGGGATGTAGCGCAGTCTGGGAGCGCACTTGAATGGGGTTCAAGGGGTCGCTAGTTCAAATCTAGTCATCCCGACCAGAATTTCAGGGAGCTGTGATGGTGAGTCACGGCTCCCTTTTCTGTTAAATTCTTCCCGTGCAGGCTTCTCTTCCCGTCGTGCCGTCTTTTCTCGTGCCGCAGGGGATTCTCAGCGTCATCTCGTTCCTTGCTCCCGCGGGCGTATCTTGCCCTGTTTGTCTTTTTCTGCGCTTTCTTGTTCGGAGTCAGTCGCAGCTACAGGAAAGGGAGGAGAGGGTGGCGGAAAATGTTTGGGGCTTTTTCACGATGCTCGAAACGATTCAGCCGCACGAAGGGCTGCTGCACCAAAAGGTCGGAGCACCGAGAGACGCGGCTTTCGGCAATCAGGTGTTGGCGTCGCCGGACATGCCGTCCCCACAGGCGAAACATGATTCCCGATGGTTTCGACGCATCCGAGCTGTGACGGCGAGCACGCTGCGGCATGGATCGATACGATTGCTTTCTGGCGTTTCCTCTTTGACTGTATCTTTATTTTTCTGCATGCTTTTTATAAGCAGGACCGCCAAAGAATCCTGTGTCTGATCGGCATTATTCATAAAAATAAACAGTAAGCACAAAGTGTTGATAAAAAAGTTCTGTTGCGGGCATGGTGAAAGATTACACAAAGTGCTTTGCAGCATGCGTGCCGCAGCCGCGTTGCCGCTGCCGGACCACGCGTCACAACGTATGGACAAATTTTATTAATTTTGACGGGAGATTTACTTGCCTAGCGGCGTGAAAATGGGCAAAATACCTTGCTGACGCTGTAATACCCGGCATGCGTAGAACCGTATGCCGGAATTTTATCGTCCAAGGAGTGCATATGTCGAAACCCCAACAGCCCGTCGGGGCTATGAACCGCTTCCTCAACGCCGTGGAAGCCGCAGGCAACAAACTGCCGCACATCACCATGCTTTTCATCTATGCTCTGGTGATAGCCATTATCTTGTCTTTCCTTCTGTCGTTCGTCTCGTTTGACTACAAGCATCCGAGCACGGGGGAAACCATTCGCGTTCTCAACATGCTCAGTCCGAAGAATCTGCTGGATCTCGTGGTTTCCTCGGTCAAGAACTTCATGAACTTCCCGCCGCTCGGCATGACCATCGTGGCCACCATGGGCATAGGCATTGCCGAAGGCAGCGGATTCATTCATGTGCTGCTCAAAAAGCTGCTCAGCATCATTCCTCGAAAGATCCTCACCCCCGCCGTCATCGTCGTCTCCATTCTCTGCCACATCGTGTCCGACTCCGCCTATGTGGTGCTGATGCCTGTTTCCGCCCTGATTTTCTATTCCTGCGGACGTCATCCTCTGGCGGGCATCGCCTGCTCCTTCGCAGGACTCGCCGGCGGATTCACGGCAAGCTATACGCCTTCCATCATCGACCCCGTCATGCAGAGCTTCACGCAGGCTGCCGCGCAGACTCTGGATCCGACGTATTCCGTCAACGTGCTGTGCAACTACTTCTTCGCTCTGGGCGGCACGTTCTTCGTCATCGCCGCGTGCTGGTATGTCACGGATAAGATCGTCGAGCCCCGTCTGCGCATGACCATGCCCCTCGACAGCGGTCTGGAAAACGATCCCGATCTGCAGCTGAATCCCATCAGCCCCGAGGAACAGCGCGCCTTCCGTCGCGCCTGCCTCACCTGGCTGGCCTTCATTCTGCTGTTCTTCGCCATGTGCTGGCCGGAACATTCCCTGTTCCGTGCCCCCGACGGCAGCCTGACCAGTCCCAAGGCACCTGCCATGCAGGCCATTGTTCCCCTGCTGTTCCTGTTCTTCGCCGTTCCCGGTCTGGTGTACGGCTATGCTTCCGGTGCGTTCAAGAACAGCACGGACGTCATCAAGTCCATGGAACACGTGCTGACCATGCTCCTGTCCTTCATCGTGTTCGCGTTTTTTGCCGCGCAGTTCCTGTACGTGTTCGGCAAGTCCAATATCGGCACGCTGCTCGCCATTGCCGGCGCAGAGTTCCTGAAGAACATGGGCCTGCCTTCGGGCATGACCCTGTTCGGCATCATTCTGCTGACCGGCATGCTGAACATCCTTATCACGTCGGCCACGTCGAAGTGGGCCATCCTGTCCACCATTTTCGTGCCCATGCTCATGATGCTGGGCATTTCTCCCGAACTCACCCAGGCCGCGTTCCGCGTAAGCGACTCCGCCGTGAACGTGTCCACGCCGCTGTTCCCGTTCTATCCGCTGCTCATCATGTACTGCCAGAAGTACGCCAAGGCCACGGGCGTGGGCACGCTCTGCTCCATGATGCTCCCCTATACGGTAGCGCTGCTCGTGGTGCTCACTTTCGTGCTGTACATGTACTGGATGATAGGCATTCCGCTGGGCTTTGACAGCGGCTATGTGTATCCTCCCGTCAAGTAAACTCTCTTGCATCAAGAAGGCAAAAGTCATGAAACATGAATACGCCGACGAACTGACGGAACGTTTTTTGCGTTATGTCGCCGTTCCTTCCGAAAGCAATCCCGCCGCAGGCGTGGTTCCGAGCACGGAAGGACAGCGCGAACTGGCCCGTCTTCTGGCAGGCGAACTTCAGGCCATGGGGCTTGAAGACATCGAGATCGATGAACATTCCATCCTGACCGCCAAACTGCCGGGCAACGTGTCCGGCGCTCCGGCCGTGGGCTTTGTCGCGCATCTCGACACCGTGCCCGTGTCGCTTTCTCCCGAAGTGCATCCCCAGATGCTGCATTATGAGGGCGGAGACGTCTGCCTGAACGCCGAAAAGGATATTTGGCTGCGTCTTGCCGAACATCCCGAACTCGCGGACTACGCGGGTCAGGACATCATCTTCACCGACGGCACCAGCGTGCTCGGCGCGGACAACAAGGCCGCCATCGCCAACGTGATGACCATGCTGCACGTGCTCTCTTCCGGCGACAGACCGCACGGAGAAATCCGCGTGGCCTTCGTGCCGGATGAGGAAATCGGTCTTTGCGGCTCCAAGCTGATGGATCTGAACAAGTTCAAGGTTGATTTTGCCTACACCATCGACTGCTGCGCCGTGGGCGAACTCGTGTATGAAACGTTCAATGCCGGCAGCGTTCTCTTTGAGATTGAAGGCGTGACGGCGCATCCCATGTCCGCCAAGGGCGTGCTTGTCAATCCGCTGCTCGTGGCTACCGACATCATCAACTGCTTCGACCGCAAGCAGACGCCCGAGCACACCGACGGCAAGGAAGGCTACTGGTGGTTTACCGGCATGGAATCCAACAGCAGCCGCTGCACCCTGCACATGAACATTCGCGACTTCGACAAGAAGTGCTACGAAGCCCGCAAGAAGTACGTGCAGGACGTGGTGGACTTCACGCGCATCCGTCACAAGAGAGCCAAGATCAAGGTGACGTTTACGGACGTGTACGGCAACATTGTGGAATCGCTCGGCGAAGACAGAGCGCCCATCGACCTCATGTACGAAGCCGCGCACGAGATCGGCGTGGAGCCGAAGACCATCGCCATGCGCGGCGGCACCGACGGTTCCGCCCTGTCCGCCAAGGGCCTTGTGACCCCCAACTATTTCACCGGCGGGTTGAACTTCCATTCCAATGCGGAATTTCTGCCCGTTCCGTCTTTGTGCAAGTCTCTTGAGATGACGCTCAAGATTCTGGAGCTTGCAGCGAAGAAATCCGCCTGCTGATTTCCGTTGACAGCATGATGAAAAGCGCCTCGCGTCCTTGTCGGCCGGGGCGTTTTTTTCATGCCCGGAGAACTTCCGACCGGCGAGTCGAATGTGGAGGGGAAGGGCAGCGGCTTGACAAAGACGCCTCACCCGGCGCGAAGGTCGGCAATCTGTCTTGAAAAAGGATCCGGGAACGGCAAAGGGCGGGAACGCGCGGCGCGGAGGAAAGGTGCGTCGATCTGCGTCAACGATGGCGAGCTTCTGTTTCGGTCGCCCGCCGCAGGCAGAGGGCAGGTGACCGTTTGGAGTTGCAGGGATGATGTTCGATGCGTGGCGGTCCCGGTTTCCGGCGGTTAAACGAGAGCCGGCGGCGGAGATGTTCCGTCGCCGGATCGATTCGTGAAAGCGATATTTTGCCGTTAGCGCTCGCGGGAAGAGCAGCAGCTGGTCTGACAGGCGGCGGGAGCCTTGCTGAAGTGGATGAGGCAGAGCATGACGCCCATGAGGATGAGGGCGGTGCCTATCCAGAAGGAGAGGGACACGGCTTCGCCCAGGAAGAGAATGCCGAGAATGGTGGCAGTGAGCGGCTGAACCGGATAGAAGGCGGAGCATGTTCCGGCTTCTATGAGGGACAGGCTTTCATTCCAGAGCAGGTGGGCGACGCAGGTGCACATGACGGCCATGTACAGCAGCGAAGCCGCGACTCCGGCGTCCCAGACGGCGGGCGTGTGCATGAGTTCCACGGCGGAGGCGGGCAGCGTGAACACAAGGGCGACGCCCATGCTCCAGGCGGTGATGATGAGAGGATGGTATTTGTGTCCGATCTTGCGGATGATGATGGACACGTACGACCACAGGAGCACGGAAATGAGGGAAAGGATGATGCCCGTCATCATGTCGCTGCCGTGAACGCCGCCGATGATGAAGTACACGCCGACGATGCCGAGAGCAAGGCCGATGACCTTCTGGATGGTGAGGCGCTCATGCAGGAAGATGGCCGCCATGATCATGATGACGATGGGATTCAGGGAATTGACGAGCGCGGCGAAGGAGGCGTTGGAAAACTTGGTGCCCAGAAGCTGGAGCACCAGAGCCACGAAGTAGCCGAAGAAACCGATCATGAAGATGTATTTGTAGTCCTGACGCTCAACGGGCCTGAATTTCTTTATGCGTATGAGCACGAGGAGCAGCAGGAAGGAAATGGCGTACCGCACGAGGGAAACCGTAAAGGGCGGCACCTTGTCGAGCACGTATTTGCTCACGACGTAGAGACTGCCCCACAGAAAGAAGGTGAGGAACAGGTAGAGGTAGACTAGTCTTTCATGCAATGTTTTCATGGGACACTCCGGGGCGGGAAAAGCCGGTCAGCTTTTCTCGTCGACAAGGGAAAGGTTTTTCCAGTTTCCGCGACGGAAACGGACGATGAATATACCGGCTCTGCACAGTTCGTCGGCGCTCATGGCCACCCATACGCCGATGATGCCGAGCCCCAGAACACTGCCGAGAAGCCATGAACCGCAAACGGCCACGGCCCAGCAGAAAATGATGGCCAGCGTGGTGGGAAAAATGACGTCGCCGCAGGTCTGCAGAGCGCGCACCATGACGATGTTGATGGCGCGGCCGATTTCCAGCGCAATATCGATGAGCATGACGGTGCGGCAGAGGCGAATGACGTCGGCATTGTCGGTCAGCAGGCCGAAAATGGTGTTCGCGAACAGCGCGATGGCGACGGAAATGGTGATGGACGCCGCGCAGGAGACCACGGTCACCCAGACCACGAGTTCTTCGGCTTCCTGATGGCGTTTGGCGCCGAGCGCCCGGCCGAGCAGAATCTGCATGGCCTGGGAAATGGCCGAAGTGAACAGGTACGAGCACATGGCGAGCATGGTGGCGTAGGTTTTCACCACGGCTTCCATGGTGCTGAACGTGTTGATGATGGCCAGAATGACGATCTGACTGAAGGAATAGGAAATGGACTCTCCGCAGGAGGGAAGGCCGATTTTGAGTATTTTGAGCAGTTCCGAGCGGCGGCAGCGGAAGAGCTGCGTTATGGAGAGGTTGAGGCGCAGATATTTTCTGACCTCATAAAAAAGGATGAGGGCGCCCATGAGGCGGGAGATCACGGAGGGAATGGCGACGGCCACGGCGCCCTGCATGCCGAATCCCCAGAGAAAGAGAGCGTTGCCGCTGATGTTGATGATGTTGAAGAGAAAGGCCACGAAAAGGCACTGCTTCATGTAGGTGTTGCTGCGCAGATAGGCGCTCAGCGACAGCATGACGGCCTGAAGGAAGAGGCCGCTTCCCGTGATGCGCAGATAGATGACCGCTTCGTCCATGATTTCCGGCTGAACGTGGATGGCGGAAAGCACGGGCCTTGCGAGCACGGCGAGCAGCACGCCGATGGAGAGGCTGACGGTCAGATTGAAGTAGAAGGAAAGCACATAGACCTGCTGTTCCTTTTCCTTGTTGTGCGCGCCCTTGTACTGACTGATGAGGATGAGGGACGCCGCGGAGAGCACGGACAGGCTGACGGCCAGCATGTCGAGAATGGTGTTGGCCTGATTGATGGCCGTGGCGCTGTAGTCGTTGCCGACCATGATTTTGTCCACGTTGCCCACGAGAAGCTGCAGCACGAGTTCCAGAAAGATGGGCAGGGTCAGTCTCAGGAGCAGGCGGATGTCGATATGTTGTTTCTGAAGCCGGAACATGGAACGTATGGGATGCGGTGAAAGGGGCGGGGTGTCCTCTGGCGGAGTGTGCCTTGCCGGAACAGGGGCGGTGTCTCAGGCTTTGGAGTCCGGGCGCAGCCCGCGGTCAATCTGCTCCGGAAGGCTGAGCTTGTAAAGAACAATGGGGCGACAAAACGTCGGATGGAGATCGGCAGGACTGCCGAAGTCAGTTCAGAGTCCCGTTGCCACGGCGATGATCATGACGACGACGGCCATGAGCGTCCACAGAAGAAAGAGCGGAAGAACCCATCCCGTCCACCTGCGGTAATCGAGGCCCGCCATGGCGATGCTGGCCATCATGGTGCCGTTGGTGGGAAAGATGACGTTCGAGAGCCCGTCGCCGAGCTGGAAGGCCAGCACGGCGGTCTGACGGGAAATGTCCACGACGTCGGAAAGCGGAGCCATGATGGGCATGACCACGGCGGCCTGCCCCGATCCCGAGGGAACGAAAAAGTTGAAGAGAAGGTTGAAGATGAACATGACCGGAGCCACGAGCACGCTGTGCAGGCTGTTCAGCGCGACGGCCATGCCGTAGATGATGGAGTGGAGGATATGCCCTTCGCTCAGCACGACGGAAATGCCGGTGGCAAGGCCGATGAGCATGGCGGAAAAGGTCATCTGCCTGGCTCCCTGAAGAAATCCGGCGACAAAGCCGTTCATGCCCATGCCGGTGACGAGGGCGCAGAACATGGCCACGAGCATCATGATGCCCGCCATGTAGTTCATGCCCCAGTGCCAGGAGAGGGAGCCCCATACATAGATGCCGAGTCCCGCCACGAGACCGAGCAGGGCGAGCGCGTGACGGCCGTTGAACGCCGGAGTGTCGTTTTGGGGCGCTTCGGGTGCGGCGGAAGCCGGTTCTTCATGAGGCGCGCGGCCGATTCTGCGGGCGTAGCGCACGATGAACAGCATGGTGGGCAGCAGAAAGACCAGCCACACGACGCTGCGGAAGCCGAATCCCGAGAGCATGGGCAGACCGGCGATCTGCTGGGCGATCTGCACGGTCATGGCGCACACGGGGCTGGTGGCGTAACCGCCGTAGGCCGCAAGAAACATGATAGCCACGCCCGTGATGTGGTCGGCGCCGAGCCTGCGGGCAAGAATGACGCCGATGGGAATGGTGGCCACGACGGGATTTGCCATGACGCCGGAGGCTCCGAGAATGCTCATGATGACGATGACGGCGGGCAGAATAAGGAAGGAGCGGGTTCCCAGCCTTCCGACCAGCCAGCTTATGAAGGCGTCCACGGAGTTGCTGGCGATGAGCACCTGAAAGTAGCCGCCCACGAGAAAGGTGAACACGATGATGGGACCGGCCTTGCCATGCCGGAGAATACGGCGTCCACCAGTCCCCAGGGAGAAACGCCCTGCTGGGGAATGGCGTGATAGGTGGCCGGATCAAGGAGTTTTGTGCCGGTGATGAGATCGTATTGTCCCGCGGGAATGACGTGGGTCAGCGCGGCGGCGAGGATCATCATGGCAAAAACGATGACCAGCGAGTTGGGAAACTGAAATTTTTTTGCGGAAGTGTTCATGGCGGGATCGTCGATAGTCGGCGGAAAAGGTTACGCGTTGTCGTCCGGCAGGGAAAGAATGGCGGCAACGAGCTTTTTGCACTGGGGCACCAGGGAGGAGAGCAGGGCGTATTCCTCTTTCGTATGGGCGTTGGCCCCGCCTATGCCCAGAGCGCACAGCGTGGGAACGCCCGTCTGCGTGACGAAGGCGCTGTCGGAACAGCCGCCCGTGGAGACGAAGGAAACCGGCCCGTAGCCCAGTTCGCGCGAGGCTTCGTCATAGACGGCGGCCAGCGCGTCGGTGCCCGGCGTTTTCTCCATGGCGGGGTAGCGGGCGAGCACCGTGAAGGAGGCCGAGGTGCCGGGCAGAGGCGTTTGGGCGCACAGGCGCTCAAGGTTTTTCAGGGCGTCTTCGTAGTCGGCATTGGACATGTAGCGCAGGCCGAGAGAGATGGCGCAGCTGTCGGGAATGATGTTGGAGCCCGTGCCGCCCGTAATTTTGCCGCAGTTGAACAAATTGCCGTCCGGGGTGGTCAGCGCTTCCAGACTTTCCACCAGACGCGCCGCCGTGCGTATGGCGCTCGCGCCCATTTCGGGATTGCGCCCCGCGTGGGCGGCGATGCCTTTCACGTCGATGCGGATCACGGCTCCGCCCTTGCGCTGCGTGACGACCTCATTGCTTGTGGAACCGCTCTCGCAGTTGAAGGCAAACGCGCAGTCTGCGCATTCCTGCTCGAAAAGCTGTCCGCCGAGGCCGCCGGACAGCATGTGTCCGCTTTCCTCGTCGCTGGAAAGGATCAGCTTGATCTGGCGGTCATGGTAGCGGCAGGCTCTGAGAGCCTTGACGGCAAAGAGCGCAATGACGATGCCGCCCTTGCAGTCGAAAACGCCCGGACCGTACAGCTTGTCGCCGTCCTGCCGGAACAGTTCGGGCCAGCTTCCCGCGGGATGCACCGTATCCATATGGGCAATCAGCGCAATGGGGCGCTGCGTTCCCTGCCGGGTGCAGGCCGTCAGGGCGTCGCCGGCTCCGTCGTAGTGCGTTTTGCGGCATGCCATGTCCATGGCGTCGCAGTAGGTGTCGAGATGGCGGGCCAGACGGCTGACGGCGTCCTTGTCGGCGGAGGGCGTTTCCATTTCCACCAGCCTTTTCAGAAGCTGGAGCATTTCCGCCTGCCTGCCGTCGAGGTATGCCATGGCCTCGCGCCACAATGTTTTGTTGTTCATAGTCGGCCGCTCTTGTGTTTTCCTGAAAAAAGATGGCCCAGACTATCCGCATACATGAAAATGTTCAAGAGACAAGGCAACATGAGAATACTTTTACAAACGGCGTCGAACAGGAGATGTTTTGTGATATAAATGACAAAGTAAGACTGCCCGAAAAAACGCTGCGTTGCAGTCACATTTCGTGCGCATCACTGTACAGACGCGTGGCGTCGCATGAACTGATGCAATTATGTACTGTGTTCGTCCGCATCGCGAGCCGGACATGAAAGGGAAAAACGCAATGGCAGGCTTTGGGGAAATGCCGACGCTCGCCGATCGGGATGCGATGGTCGGTCTGCGCGTTTGTGGGATCTGAACCGGCGTACGGCATCGGCGGGGCGGCGGGGACGATTTGGGACGGTCGCAGCTTCCCGCATCTGGTGGGAGAGCTCTGCCGGAGCCTGCGGCCAGGGAATGCAGGAGCGGCCGTGCATCGGAGCATCGAGCAGCATAATTACCATGCTTTTTAGGCATAATATGGTATTTGATATAAGTATTTGCTATGAATAGGCGTTTCCTTTATCAGAGAGACAACAGAGTTGAACATCCTCATGAAGTCGGGCCTGCGCCCGGGGAGAATGCCATATGAAAAAAGTAAGCAGCATGGCCATGAGCGCGATTGTCGGCATCACGGCACTTGCCGGAGCTTCGATGATGACTCAGGAACAGGCGTTTGCCGGCAGCACTGCCAAGGAGGGTAAGACAATGACGCTGGAACAAAAGTGGGACAAGACGTTTCCCAGGAGCAGCAAGGTCGATCACAAGAAGGTAACCTTCGTCAATCGTTACGGAATCACGCTGGTCGGCGATCTCTACATTCCGAAGCAGACAAGCGGCAAGCTCGCGGCCATTGCGGTGAGCGGACCGTTCGGAGCGGTCAAGGAACAGGCTTCCGGCCTGTATGCCCAGACCATGGCCGAAAGAGGCTTTCTGACGCTGGCCTTTGATCCTTCCTATACCGGAGAGAGCGGCGGCGAACCGCGCAACGTGGCGTCTCCCGACATCAATACCGAAGATTTCAGCGCGGCGGTGGATTTCCTGACCACCCTGGACAACGTGGACGCGGAACGCATCGGCATCATCGGCATCTGCGGCTTCGGCGGCATGGGCCTCAACGCTGCGGCCATGGATACGCGCATCAAGGCCACCGTGGCTTCCACCATGTACGACATGAGCCGCGTCACGGCCAACGGCTATTTTGATTCCATGGACGCCGACGCCCGTTATGAACTGCGCCGTCAACTCAACGCTCAGCGTACGCAGGACGCCCGTTCCGGCAAGATAGCGCCTTCGCAGAACAGACTGCCCGACGCCCTCAAGGGCGACGAGCCGCAGTTTGTGAAGGATTACTTCAACTACTACAAAACGCCACGCGGATTCCATCCCCGCTCCGTCAACTCCAACGGCGCATGGAACGCGACCTCGTCCCTGTCTTTCATGAACATGCCGCTGCTGAGCTATGCGGGTGAAATTCGCAGTGCCGTGCTGCTCATTCACGGCGAAAAGGCGCATTCGCGCTATTTCAGTGAAGACGCCTTCAAGAAACTCAAGGGCGACAACAAGGAACTGATGATTATTCCCGGCGCAAGCCACGTTGATCTGTACGACAGAACGGACATCATTCCCTTCGACAAGATAGAGGCGTTCTTCAAGGCCAATCTGTAAGGATAAACGTTTTGCCGGAGAGGCAGTGCGCGCAAAAAACTCCCCGCGATGCGGGGAGTTTCAAAAAGGCGAAGCCTTTTAAAAGTTAAAAAGAGGGCTCCTTTGTAAAATAACAAGTTGTCTCGACTCGAAATCCATACACAAAGGACCCCAGCAATGAATGACCAGGGTTTAAATCATACCCGTTGGACCTGCAAGTATCATATACTTTTCGCTCCGAAATTCAGACGCAAGCTGATATACGGAAAGTATCGCAGAACGACAGGAAAAACTCTGAGAAAACTGTGTGAATACAAAGAAATAGAGATAGTAGAAACAAATGCGTGTATGGACCATACCATATGCGCATCAAGATTCCACCAGAGTATAGCGTGGCGCAGGTAATGGGGGATTTGAAAGGGAAGAGCTCTTTGATGATATTTGAGAGTTTTTCGTATCTGCGCCATAAGTTCGGCAATCGTCATTTCTGGTGCACCGGCTGTTTTGTCAGCACAGTAGGAGTAAATAACTCTACGGCGAGAGTCGATACAAAGCCCTCTGGTCAAATCAAACCGCCCCTTGAAGGGGCGGTTCTGACTTAAAAGCCCCAGCTCGTCTGGGGGGCCTGAAAATTTATAGTCATGTGTATGTTATGAATACTCCTTTTGATTCGTCAAGAAAGGGGTGCGGTCTGGCAACTGCGCCCATGAGCAAATCAAAAGGATGTCACAATGGGTGACGCAAAGAAGTTAGCGCATACGAAATGGAACTGCAAATATCACATGGTATTTGTACCAAAATATCTCTGACAGATTTTCTATGGTGAGAAGAAAAGGGCCATAGGAGAAATCTTGCGGAAATTATGTGAGTGGAAGGGCGTGAGCATAGTAGAAGTGGAATGTTGTCCCGACCATATCCATTATGTTGCTTGAGATGCCGCCCAAGATGAGGTATCGGCGTTTGTCGGATATTTGAAAGGAAAGAGCGGCCTGATGATATATGAGCAGCTCGGCGAGCTGAAGTTCAAATATCGTAATCGGGAGTTCTGATGCCGTGGTTACTCTGTCGACACGGTGGGCACGAATAAGGCAAAGATAGCTGAGTACAACAGGCATCAGCGGCTAAGGATGGCTGAGGATAAGCTGCAGCCGGCGGCCGGGTATTCCGTACTCCGGAAGCCCGTTTGCGGGGCCGCCGGTAACAGAAATCAGATATCAGATCGTATATGCGTCTCTAGGACGCGGTTGGTAAGAAAGCTATACAGGAACACAAGAGGCCCCACCGGCTATGCTGGTGGGGCCCCATTTCGCAAGAAGAATTTTTTGAGAAAAAGGACTCGCGGAAAGCCGGTCAGCGCGAGGCGTCGGCCCGTCCCATGACCCTGTTGAAAAATTCCTGAAGCATGGACACCAGACGGGCGTGTATGGCTTCCCGGGTTTCCTCGTCCACGCTGTTGCACAGGGAGGCCAGCGGCATGGCGGGATCAGCATCCGGGCATGTCGTCTGGAGCGAGGGCGCGTCCGCCTGATGCAGCAGCTGGTACTCCGTGTTTTGTCCCAGCATGGCAACAAAGCGTCTGGCCTGTTCCGAAGGTCGGTTCCAGCGTTCTTTTTCCGCCCCCACGAACAGGCAGGGAATGTGAACGTCGGCAAGACTGTCCTGGCTGAACAGCATGGAGAAGCCGGGCGAGACGAAGGCCATGGCCCGGAAGCGTTCGTCCGCCACGGGCGTGTTGTGAGAGAGAGGCGGCAGCAGGGGAAGCGCCACGGGCGGAGTGGGAATGTCGCGGATCCGGGCCAGCCGGAGCTGGCGTTGATGGCTGCGCGCCACGGAGTCGGCCAGGCGGCGGAAAAGCTGTTCGCGTGCCTTGACAGCCACATGCATCATGACGGTTTTTTCTTCCCGCTCCAGCGTGCGGTGACGCATGCTCTCCACCAGCTCGTCCATGCGGCCGGAGAGAAACGGACGGCACCACGGGCTGTCCGTGGGGCGCAAAAGCTCCCTGACGTCAGGCGAAAGCCCTTCATCGGCCAGCGCAGGCGTAACCAGAAAGTTCTGCACCGTTCCTGAAAGCTCTTCCGGAATGCTGTGTTCGGCAACAGGCTTTGGAGGCACGACTTCCGGCACGGAGATGGGAGGAATTTCATCGTCGGGGCGGATGTCGGGCTTGATGGTGTCCGGCAGGGTGAGCTCCGGCGAGGGAATCGTCATGTCTTCGTCGCTTTCCCCGGAAGCAGGTTTGACGGGCGCTCGTTCTCCGCAGAAGTCGGCCCAGGCGTCCGGGGTCATTTCGCCGCCGGCAAGCAGCAGGCCTGCGGAAGCTGGCATGCCGAAGCCGAGAAACGCTATGCGGGAGGCGTCGGCCTGCGCGCCTATCTGAGGATGCTCAAGCACGACGTCGAGGGCGGCCCTGAGCTGCAGCGCGCGCACGGGCAGTTCCCGATCGGAGAAGAGCAGCGCCATGTCCTCCCCGTTGTCGTGATCGTGCGTGGGGGCCGCCACGATGAATCCGCGGGAGGCGAGCTCAGCCGCGATGTCGTGATGCGTCCAGGCCGAGCCCGTGACGTCGTGAGACAGAATGATGACGGGCCACGGCCCTTCCATGATCGGCGCATTGCGCGCGGCGCTGAAGCTCCAGTCGCCCACCTTCACGGTGCCGGACTTGCGCCGCGTGGGATACCAGACGCCCATGTGAATCATGAGCCGCTGCGCGGGCAGACTGGAGGAAAGCGTGCGGTAGCCGGCATAAATGGTCTGATTTTTTTGCCTGGCCTCCGCGCAGGGCGCAAGCATCAAGACCGTCAGCACGAGGATGACGAGTCGCCGCGTCAGACGAGGCAAGGTCGGGCAAAAAGAGGTCAGAGTCATGAGATTGCTCCGCAGCGGAGCTTTTCTGGCTAGGCTTCGGGGTTTTCTTTGGGAGCCGCGAAGTCCACGGCCGGGCCTTGTTCTTCGCGGGGTTCCGCGGCCTTCACTTCGTTCCAGAGTTCGTCCTTTTCGTCCAGACTGAGCGCCTTGAAATCGAGTCCGCGTTCGCGGGCGAGCTTTTCCATGGCTTCAAAACGGGTGCGGAAGCGGTTGGCCGCAAAGTCCACGGCGGAACCGGCCTTGACGCCCATGCGGCGTCCGAGCTCCACGAGCGTAAAGATCATGTCTCCGAGTTCGTGCTCCTTGGCGGCGTCGCTGCCCGAGGCGCGGGCGTCGAGCAGTTCAAGCCACTCGGCTTCCACCTGACGTTCGACCTCTTCGTCGTCGTCCCAGGTGAATCCGGCTCCCGCGGCCTTGGCGTGCAGACGG
The DNA here is from genome assembly GCF_963931295.1 of uncultured Mailhella sp. Classification (NCBI taxonomy): domain Bacteria; kingdom Pseudomonadati; phylum Thermodesulfobacteriota; class Desulfovibrionia; order Desulfovibrionales; family Desulfovibrionaceae; genus Mailhella; species uncultured Mailhella sp. The sequence continues at coordinate 3,061,453 of NZ_OZ007001.1, forward strand.
TAGGCCTTGGTCAGCGGCGGCAGGCCGGAAGGCACGGAAGAGAGCACGCCCTTGGACGCTTCGCCTTCGGCTTCCTTTTCCGCCTTCTTGATGGCGGCCCAGTTCTTCATGAGGTCGTCGATGCTCTCGCAGTGCTTTTCGCCGAACACGTGGGGATGACGGCGGATCATCTTGTCCGCGCCCATTTTGAGGGCGTCGCCGAGGGAGAACTGTCCCGCAAGTTCAAAGCGGCGGGCCATGAGCAGGAGCACGAAGAGAAGATCGCCCATTTCGTCGCAGGCGTGGCCGGGCTTGCCGGAGCGGATGGCGTCCACGAGTTCATGACATTCTTCTATGAGATATTCGCACATGGATACGGGGGTCTGCTCCTTGTCCCAGGGGCAACCCTTTTCAGGATCGATGAGCTGATTGACGACGTTCTGAAAGCGAAGAAGCTGTTCCTGCTCGTTCATGATGGACTCCGTTTGAATATGACGGCGCAACGCGCTGAATTACAGTTGAGGAATGTGAAGGTCGAGAGAGCCGGCGAGCGCCTGAATGAAGCGCATGAGCGGGGGAAGCACCTGAGATTGCCTGACCACGTCCACGTCCGGCAGCAGCCGGATGGCGATGTAGCCGATGACTCCGGCGAAAAGGAGGCCTTTGGCCAGTCCGGCCAGCAGACCGAGCATGCGGTCTATGCCGCCGGCAAAGGCGGATTCCAGCATGTTGTGAAGCACATGGGCAAGAAGCCCCACCACAAGAATGCCCGCCACGAAAAGCAGCGCCATGGAGAGCATGGGCGCGAAGCCCGGCGAAACGCCGTACTGCGTGAGCATGGGCGCAAACTGTGCGCTGAAGGTGCGGGCGAGCACAATGCCGGCCGCCACGCCGAGCAGGCCCGCGACTTCCTGCACCAGGCCCCGTATCAGTCCCTTGACGCTGAAAAAGAGCAGAATGATGAGAAGGGCGGTGTCAAGCAGATTGATTTGAAACATAGGACTTCGGCATTCCTCTGAAATAGGTGTCAGGGTATTGTAGAGGAACCGGCGACACTGTCAAGAAAAAGCGGACGCCGCGTGCATCCAGGAAGAAAAACGTTGCGCCCCGGCGGCCGAAAGCCGGAGCGGAAATCTTGCCTAAATGAAAAAAAGAGAGGAATATGAGGCCCGTCCGAAGAAGGATGCATCCTTCTTCGGACGAAACCTTTTTGAGGAGACCAAGCATGAAAGAGACTTTGCAGGATATCAGAACCCGTCGCAGCTGCCGTAAGTTTCAGCCCCGTCAGATTGCCGAAGAGGAGCTGAACGCCATTCTCGAAGCCGGAACCTGGGCGCCTACCGGTCACGGCTGGCAGTCTCCCGTGATGGTGGTGCTGCAGGACAAGGCCACCATCGAGAAGCTCTCGAAGATGAACGCCGCCATTATGGGCACGAACGGCGATCCCTTCTACGGCGCGCCCACCGTGGTCGTCGTGCTGGCGGATAAGTCCCGTCCCACCTATCGGGAGGACGGCTCGCTCGTCATGGGCAATCTTATGCTGGCCGCGCATGCCGTGGGCGTGGCGTCCTGCTGGATTCATCGCGCCCGCGAAGAGTTTGAATCGGAAGAAGGCAAGGCGCTGCTCAAGAGCTGGGGCATCGAAGGCGACTACGCCGGCGTGGGTCACTGCATTCTCGGCTACGCCGCGGAAAACGGCGAAGCGCCCGCCAAGCCCCGCAAGGAAGGCTACATCATCCGCGTGTAGCATTTCGCGCGTGCGTAAACCTGTTCAGCAGAGCCAGGGCCGCCGGAAACGCGTCTGAAAGCGCTTTGGGCGGGGCGATTGCCGCAAAAGCTCCGGCACAGCGGCGTCATCGTTCGGAGCTGCCCTGATCGGGCTGCGGCGGACGTGAACATGTCGTCTCCGACACTTCACCTCGTGGCTTTTTGCTGTTTTTTGCATCGTGGGCAGACTGCCTTGACCTTTGCAGGTCGAAGCGGCCTGCCCCGATGTTTTTGTGCCCGGGGAAGTCTGAGAAGACAAAAAAGGACCGGCTTGCCTTTTTGTTCGGGGGATTATACCTTCATTGCCCGAAAATACAGGAAGTTTCGTTGCCGGCGGCGCGCGGGGCACTGTCGTCTGCCGTTCTCCGCTTCCGTCGGAGACGGGAGAAAGCTCCGCCTGACGGCGCGGCGGGAAAAGCGCCGGGCGTACGCCGGAAAAGAGTGCTGCGGAATGCGACAAGTCGTCGGCCGCTGCTGTGGAGGAAGCATGAGCGAGTCTCGGATAGGAACGGTGGGCATCGTGGTGGACGATCAGGAAAGCACGCCGCAGATCAACGCCATACTGCATCAGTATGCCGACATCATTGTGGGGCGTCTCGGCATTCCCTACCGCAGTCGCGGCGTGGCCGTCATTGCTCTTGTCGTTGACGGCAGCATGGACGCCATTTCCGGCATGACCGGGCGCATAGGCAAAATTCGCGGCGTGTCCGTCAAGGCCGCTGTTTCGAGGCGCTGAGTCATGATGAATGTTTCGTCTTGCCTTTCCGTGATTCAGGAGCTGGTCGAGGGGCGCTTCCCCGGCCCGGAACGTCTGGGAGCCTTTATCGACGCCTGCGCCCCGGAGCGTTTTGCCGGTTCTGTGCCCGAAAACGCCTTGGCGCTGGAGGTGGAATATCTTGCCGAAGCCGGACTTCCGGCCGCGGCCGCGTCGCCTGCGGAACGTTCGCCTGAGAGCGCGCTGTCTGCGGAAGAGGCAGGTGCGGTGAAGGACGCGCTGTTTGCCGCGGCGCGTGAAAAGGCGCTGGCGCATTTCGGCAATCGCGTTTATATCCGCGGGCTCATAGAAATTTCAAACATCTGCCGTCAGAATTGCCGATACTGCGGCATACGCGCAGGCAACACGCAGGCGGAACGCTACCGTCTTTCTTCCGAACAGATTCTGGACTGCTGCGAGCACGGCTACGGGCTGGGATTCCGCACCTTTGTTCTTCAGGGCGGCGAGGACGCCTGGTTCACCGACGAGCGGCTTGCCGACATGCTGCGCAGCATCAAGAAGCGCTGGCCCGACTGCGCGGTCACGCTGTCGGTGGGAGAGCGTTCGACGGAGTCGTATCGACTTTTGAAGGATGCCGGAGCCGATCGTTTTCTTTTGCGGCATGAAACGGCCGATCCCGTGCATTACGCCAAGCTGCACCCCGCGGCGCAGTCATGGAAGCATCGCATGGACTGCCTGAAGGAGCTCAAGAGCTGCGGGTATCAGACCGGCGCGGGGTTCATGGTGGGCTCGCCCTGGCAGACCACGGACTGCCTGGTGAAGGATCTGTGCTTTCTGCGCGATTTTCAGCCGGAAATGGTGGGCATCGGACCGTTCATTCCTCATGCGCAGACGCCGTTCGCCGCGTTTCCCGCCGGCAGCGTGGAAAGAACGCTGGTGATGGTGGCCTTGGTGCGGCTGCTGCTGCCCTGCGCCATGCTTCCTTCCACAACGGCGCTGGGAACCGCGGCGGGCAACGGTCGCGAACGCGGCATTCTGGCCGGAGCCAATGTGCTCATGCCTAATCTTTCGCCCCGCGAGGCGCGGGCGCGCTACCGTCTTTACAACAACAAGCTCTCGGAAGGCGCGGAATGCGCCGACAATGTCCGGGAACTTCGGGAGCGCATACGCGCCGTCGGGTACGACATCGTCGTGGACAGGGGCGATTTTCGGTCCTGCTGACTGTGAAGCGGACCGTGTTTTGCTGGAAAAGGAGACGGTATGTCCGACAGTATTAATGATACGCCGCGTTCGGGGCGACTGCACATAGGCATTTACGGCAGGCGCAACGCGGGCAAGTCTTCCCTCATCAACGCCATTACCGGACACGAAACGGCCATTGTTTCCGAAACGGCGGGAACAACGACGGATCCGGTGTACAAGTCCATGGAAATTCACGGACTCGGTCCGTGCGTGCTCATCGACACGGCAGGTTTCGACGACGTCGGCCCCATGGGCGAGCTTCGCGTGGAAAAAACCCGGCTGGCGCTGGAGAAAACCGACATGGCGCTGCTTGTGGTGACAGACGGAGACGATCTTTCCGTGGAAAAGAAGTGGGCGGCGTCGCTGAAGGCGCGCAAGACGCCGTTCATCGTGGTGCTCAACAAGATGGACGAGCACAGCGAGGCCGAACTTGAGAGCCTGTCTTCCCGCATAGCCGACGAGCTCGGCAAAAAGCCCGTGGTGGTGAGCGCAAAGGAGGGCACGAACATGCCCGTGCTGCGCGAGACCATGCTGCGTCTGGTGCCGGCCGACTGGGGAACCATGAAGCTCACCGGCGATCTTTGCGGAGAAGGCGACGTGGTCATGCTGGTCATGCCGCAGGACATTCAGGCTCCGCAGGGACGCCTCATTCTGCCGCAGGTGCAGGTCACCCGGGAACTGCTGGACAAAAAATGCATTATTGCCAGCTGCACGGCCGACAAGATAGCGCAGACGCTGAGCGCGCTTTCGCAGCCTCCGCATCTCATCATCACGGATTCGCAGGTGTTCGCCGAAGTCTGGAAGCTCAAGCCTGCGGAAAGCCTGCTGACGTCATTTTCCATTCTGATGGCGGGATACAAGGGAGACATCAATGAGTTTCTCAAGGGCGCGGAAGCCATCGACCGCCTGACGCCGCACTCCAAAGTGCTCATTGCGGAAGCGTGTACGCACGTGCCGCTTGCGGAAGACATCGGCCGGGAGAAAATTCCGCGCAGGCTGAGGGCCCGTTTCGGCGAAACGCTGGAAATCAAGGTAGTGAGTGGAACGGACTTCCCGACGGATCTGACGCCGTACGATCTCATTATTCATTGCGGCGCGTGCATGTTCAACAGAACTTATATGATGTCGCGGGTACAGAAGGCCAGAGAGCAGGGCGTTCCCCTGTGCAACTACGGCGTGGCGCTTGCCAAGCTCACGGGTATTCTGGACAAGGTGGTACACGCCTGAACGTGGTTCGGCGCGCTTTGAGTCGATGACGGAAGAACGCGTTGCTTCGTCGCTGCGGTGAAGCAACGCGTTCTTGCCTCTGCAAATAAAGAGAGAAGGGAAAGGTTGCCCCTTGCAGACGTTTTCCGGCAATTCGGCCGGAGAGGGGCGAAAGCTGCGGGGGATCGCTGAGGATTCTCCGGGAGAAAGAGCACCGTAGAAATCTTTTTTATCAAAAGGGGAAGAAAAACACTTGCCTTTTGGAGCGGGTCCGGCTATATTCCCCTTCGTTGTCGGGATGTGGCTCAGTTTGGTAGAGTACAGCGTTCGGGACGCTGGGGTCGCTGGTTCAAATCCTGCCATCCCGACCAAACTAAACACTCATAAAGCCTCATAAGGTCTCTAAGTCCTTATGAGGCTTTACTTTTATCTTGCTTCGTTCCTCTCATGTCCTCTCATGAGGTCCATAGACATAGCACCAAAATGGTGTCACTTTTGGAGCCATATTTTTCTTTTTTTCGATGGCACTATCAAAGATGGCACTACAGGGGGAGGCTATGGCACTGACAGACACCACGCTTAGGGAGCTACACCGGCGGGCAAAGAAGGGCGAGAAGGTGCCTATGAAGTCCGACGGGGGCGGTCTGAACTTTCAGGATGGTAAGTATTGGCGATTCACCTACTACTTTGCCGGAAAGAAAAAGCGTCTGGCTTTTGGCGTCTACCCTGATGTTTCCTTGAAAGCTGCCCGGCAGGCGAGGGAGAAGGCGCGGGAACTCTTGGCACAGGGCATAGACCCGGCAGAGAAGAAGAAAGCCGAGAGGGCAGAGGCAGAGAGGATAGAGCATGAGCAGGCTCGAACCTTCCGCGTCGTGGCCTTGGAGTACTACGAGCGGAAGCTGACTGACAGGCGGGACCTGTACAAGAGACAGACGCTTGCCCGCTTCGAGAATCAGATATTTCCCTTCCTGGGAGATGTTCCCATTTCCAAGTTGAGGCCGTCGGACATATTGGTTGGACTGCGTAGAGTAGAGGAACGTGGTTCTCTCGATATGGCGCACAGGCTGGCAAGTCTCATAAGGCAGGTGTGCCGCTATGCCGTGGCCTCAGGCTATTCCGAGTTCAACGCCGCTGCTGAACTATCAGCCGCCATGACGCCGAAACCGAAGGCCGTACCAAGGGCGGCCATACTGGATCCGCATCGGATAGGACAGTTGCTCCGGGACATAGACGAATATCAGGGCTCTTTTTCCGTGAAGTACGCTTTGAAGCTCATGCCCTATTTGTTTGTGCGTTCTCAGGAGTTGCGCAATGCCCGATGGGATGAAATCGACTTCGACAAGGCCGTATGGAATATCCCGGCGGAGCGGATGAAGATGAAGTCACCGCACACGGTTCCCCTTGCCCGGCAGGTGGTGAAGCTGCTCACTGAGTTGCACGAGTGGACGGGACACACGGGCTTGCTGTTCCCATCCGCACAATCCAACACGCGGTCAATAACAGACGTGGGCTTGCTCAATGCCTTGCGCCGGATGGGATACGGGCGGGATGAAATGTGTATTCACGGCTTCCGCTCCATTGCCTCAACCCATTTGAACGAGTCCGGCAAGTGGCGGTCAGACGTGATAGAGTCAGCACTTGCCCACTCGGAAAGGAATCAGGTAAGGGCGGCATACAATCGCGCTGAGTACCTGCCGGAACGCACGGCCATGATGCAGGAGTGGGCGGACTGGCTGGACAGGCTGAGGGCTGGGCAATAGGCGTATTTCCGTGCTAGACCCCCTGCGACAACTGCGACATTGCGACAGGATCGGAAGATTGTCGGTGTGGAATGCGAGAAGCGGAGCGCCGAGCGTTCCGGGAGTCCAGAGGGCGCGGCCTTCTGGCAGGTAGGGGCAGTTGTGTAACACAACTTCCATCCTGCCTCGAAGAACCCCCAGCGTGTGAATGTGTATGTGGCAGGCTGCGACAACTGCGACTTTGCGACATTTTTCAGGATGAATAACTACTTCCTAATATCCCTATAATCCCTAAAAGCTCATCGGCTTGAAGTGAAAGTCTCTTCCATGCCGGACATTGTGCCCGTTGCCATGAAGGCGGCGGGCTTTTTTTGTACACTGAGGCTATCTAAAAAAACGCTTGTAAAAAAATATATGCCTATTTTTCGTTGTAGAAAAATTTTTTTATGCTTCGTGTAAGCGTTGGTATTAGGGGATTTTCAAGTGAAGATTTCCATGTAACTTTCAATTCTTTTCTGATGAAACTATGCCGCAGGTGTCCACCTGTGCTAACATGAAGACTCATATAGTTTCAAAGTGTTCTACCTGTAATATGAAAAGAGGATTTTTTATGTTGGAAAAAAAAGGTATCGGCACAAAGTTCATCCGTCCCCGCTTCATGCGTCCTAAACAGGCGGCCGTGTACCTCGCCACTAGTGAAGCCACAATTTGGCGTCTGGTGCAGCGTGGTGAACTTCCCAAGCCCATAAAGCAGGGATCAAGGTGCAGCCTCTTTGAAACGGCATGGCTGGACGCCTATGCGGACAAGCTGGCCAATGGTGAGGGGGACGCCGTATGCTGAACACAAAAAAGGCCCCCGCGCAGGCTGTATCAGGGGAAACCAACGCAGGGGCACCCGAAGGAATGAGCAATTCTATCCGTTCTTCCGCCTTCTGGAAAGTCCCCGCCCGTGTGATTTCCTATCAAAAAGCCACTTGCCAAGGCTCCATTGTGGTCTATGGCGGTCTATTGTCCTTGACTCATGGCGAGGGATGGGGCATGGTTGAGGCCCCCAAGTACAAAACGAAGGTGAGCGACACCTTTTCTACTCTCCCAAGGGGTAGAAGAACATTCGTGCGCAAGTCTTTTGCTATCAAACGTCCTGCCGGTGGTGTATCTGCTGGCGGTGACTTTGTGCATATTGGCGGCAACGCAAGCTCCGTATTCCGAGAGGGTACGGCTACCTTCGTTTTGGGTAGGGGAAAGCAGGTGTTGCCGCCTCTTTGCGTTTAAAACTCCCAAGTTCAAAACGAGGTATTTCCCCATGATTGACGCCAAAACTACCGCGTCCCGTTCCATCAATTCCCTGACCACCGAACAACTCAACCGCTCCATTGAACTGCTCGATCACGTCGAGGCATTGCAGGTGCAGATATCCAGACAGGCCCGATCCTGGCCGGACATCGTCTTTGCTTTGCTCAACGGCCACCAGCTTTCTCCGCTGGAAGGCAGTGATACCCGCGAAGCTTTGAGCCGTGCGCTTCTCCCCGAGGGGCGCGTGCTGAAACAGGTGGAAGAGCTTGTGCAGGAACTCCGGCACCAGCGCGCCGTTCTGCTGGCCGTTGAAAGGCTGATTGCCTTGAACTGCTGCGATGATGAGGGGGCCGACAATGCGTAGTGCCAACCTTTCCCTTACAGCCGGAAGCCTCTCCCATCACACTACGAGCAAGGCCGCTGTGCGCCCCTCTGAGTCCGTCATGCTCAAGATTGGGACTCTGCTTGTGGCTGGAACTCTAGTATTCACTCTGGCCGTGTTCGCCTTCTGCGATCGACAGGATGAAGAGCTTGCTTCTGCCGGAATCAACATCGAAGAGCTGACCGGGGAGGCGCGCTGATGGACGTTGAACGCCTCTTTACCCATGAAAACATAGCGGCGCTGGCCTATGCAGTAGGCGCATTGAGGAGGCAGGCCGATAAAGCGGAAGATGACCTTGAAGCGGCCATGCTGTCCCGCGCTTCTGCTGTAAGTCTGTATCTGCTGAAAGAAATTACCAACGAATGGAGCGCCAAGAATGCCCTTTGAATATACCGAACTTGTGGAATGCGCCCGGGCTGTCCTTACTGACGCCGGGTTGGTGCTGAAAGATGAAATAGATCTCAGCGGTGAACTGGCCATGTGCGGGACGGTGAAGAAGCCGAAAGGCACTGACGGCCGGTATGCCGTACATCTGGACTTTCCGCCGAATGTCTACGTTGTGAACTACCACGACGGCGGAGAGGGGCGGACGATTCCCCTGTATGACCGTGGCGCGCTGGACGCCATGACCGCCGAAGAAAAGGAGGCCATGCGGGAGAGGATCCGGCAAGGCAAAGAAAAGGCTCTGAAAGAGAAGGAGGAGGAGCGCAGGGCCGCCGCTGAGAAGGCGAACAGCCTCTTTCCAACCTTCCCCCTTGCCGGAGAGGATAACGCCTATCTGCGCCGCAAGGGCGTGCTTCCTATGGGCGATATGCGACAGGACAAAGGCGGGCGGCTGGTGCTTCCGGTGAGGAACGCAGAAGGCCGGATAGTAAGCCTGCAGTTCGTTGACGGCGAGGGCAACAAGCGTTTCCTCAAGGGCGGGGAAAAGAAGGGCTGCTATTTCCCCATACCGGCAAAAGACGGAAGGCAGGACGGGCCGCTGCTCATTGGTGAAGGCTGTGCAACGCTGCTCAGTGCCTGCATGGCGACGGGGTACGCCGGGCTTGTGGCCTTCGATGTCGGGAACCTTGAACATGTGGCCCGGATGGCGAGAAGCAAATACCCGGATAGAGAAATCATCCTTCTTGCCGACAACGATATCCACGAGGACGGAAGCCGGAATACCGGTGTAGAGGAGGCGACGGCGGCGGCGCAGGCCGTGGGCGGGAAGCTGGCCGTGTGTCCGGCAATCAGGGGACGCAAGGCAGATTTCAATGACCTCTTCACGGATACAGAGGACGGGCCGGAGAGGGTGCGCGTGTGCATCGAGAAGGCCATGAGAGAGGGCGGGGAAACTCGACTGCCTGCCGGTTATTTCATCCGAGCCAAGGGAGACAAGGCCGGGTTGTACAAGCTGGAAGAGAAGGGAGACGATGTGCAGGAATACAGACTTGGGCCGCCTCTCCGGGTTCTGGGAAGAACAAAAGACGAACACTCCAAGAACTGGGGCTTTCTGCTTGAATGGCGTGACCCTGCAAATGTGCTTCACCGTATGGCCCTGCCGGAAGAATCATTACAAAAGCAAGGCCGTGAATGGGCGTCTATGCTGGCCGCTGATGGCTACAGTGTTGCGCCCGGTATGCATGGCAGGTTTGTGAACTTTCTCTACGGCATACAGACAAAGCGCATGATTACCAACGTTTCCAAGGTTGGCTGGTTCAACAAGGGAGACGTGAAAGCAACGACGGAAGATGAATATTGCTTTGTCCTGCCTGATGTAACCATCGGCGCGGAAGATGGCATTGTCGTATTGCAGACGCTGGACTTCGTGCGGAACGCATACCAGACGGGCGGAAGCTTTGAGAAATGGCAGGAGATGGCGGCCTTGTGTGCGGGCAATTCGCGCCTCTCCTTTTTCCTGTGCGCTGGTTTCGCCGGTGCTCTGCTCAAACCGGCAGGCATGGAAGGCGGCGGTTTTTCCATAGAGGGGGATTCCAGTTGCGGGAAAAGCACCTGCCTCAAGGTTGCGGCCTCCGCTTGGAATGAATGCGAAAAGCTCCGCACTTGGCGCACTACTTCAAACGGCCTTGAAGCTGTAGCTACCATGTTCAATGACGGCGTTCTGGTGTTGGATGAAGTCGGAGAGGTTCAAGCGCATGACTTGTCAGAAGCGGCCTACATGCTTGCCAATGGTTCGGGCAAGACTCGTGCCGGACGTAGTGGCGGCGCAAGGCAAACGGCGTCTTGGCGTCTGTTGTTCCTTTCCAGTGGTGAGGTTGGCTTGAAGGATAAGCTTGAAGCAGCAGGAATAAAGCCAAGGGCGGGGCAGGAAGTCCGCTATGTGAACATTCCTGTTGATACTTCAATGGTGAGCGCGTTGCACGGGTTCGATGATTCCGCGTCTCTGGTGAATCATATAAGGAACCTGTGTGAAAACAACTATGGCCATGCAAGCAGGGCTTTTCTTGGCTGGCTGGTGAAGAACTATACCGAGGTTCAAAGCACACTTGGCAAGGCTATTCCCTGCATAGAAAACAAGCTGTGCCCTTCTGATGCCGGTGAACAGGTGCACCGTGTGGCCCGCCGCTTTGCGCTGGTTGCTGTGGCGGGAAATCTTGCCAAGGCTGCCGGGATTATCCCTGATGCCGTAAATCCCGTGTGGGCCGTGCGTTCCTGTTTTGACGGCTGGCTTTCTTTGCGTGGTGGTGCCGGAGCCTCTGAAGATTCCGCTATCCTATCTGCTGTCCAACTCTTTATTGAGCGCAACGGGCAAAGCTGCTTTCAGGACATTGACCATCCCGACGCCGTTTGCATCAACCGCGTAGGGTTCCGGCGGAAGGTCGGAGATAACCGCTATGAATACATCGTGCTGCGTGAGTCCTTCAAGAAGATGATCGGAGATTATGGAGTCAAAAGGGCATTAGCGGTGCTTGAAAATCATGGCTGGCTGAAAGTTGAGGCCGGGCGAATTGATCCTAAAGTGTCGCTTCCCGGACTGGGAAGGCCGCGCGTGTACGTCCTGACCATGCCCGATGACTCCGAAAACTGAAACAAACTTGTTTTTTTCGTTGGGGCAACTGGGGCAGATGGGGCAGTTCATATATTTCAATTAGTTACATTGAAAAAATCTGCCCCAAAAGTGCCCCAAGTGCCCCGAAAAAATGGGGCAGGCAAGAAATTGAAGGCTTGCAAAATTTGCGGGGGTGCCCCAAGTGCCCCAAAATAAAAAAGCGTTTGGGGCAGGCAAAAACGGCTGAAAACCGTTGTGCCGCAACGGGTGCCCCAACTGCCCCAAGTGCCCCAAGCAAAAAATCATACTTGTTTTGTTTTTCAGGCGGTGAGGCCATGAACGAAAGCGAAATGTTCGGCTTGATGATGGGCGATATGTATGAATCCGATGACCTCGAAAAGGGGCAGGCGGAAGAACGGGTAGAGGAAAAGAACGCGGGGGAACCGGCAAAAGATGAGCTTCCTACCCTGCCGGAAGAAAGGTCCCTTGCGGAGCCTGTAGGGGCCGCTGGTGAGGCCGAGGCTATGGGATGGGGAACGGAGTCGGGCGAGGCGTCGGAAGTCGGCGCAAGGGCGCGGGCGCGGTTCCAGTCTCCCCCGGTGGATCGGAGAGGCTTCCCCGACTTCCCCACGTTCTGCGCTGGGTACGGGAAGGGCTGCGGGGCCTGTCGGTTCTTCCGCATGGGGCGCGGGCCGTTCTGTGCTGTGTGGGGTGCAGCGTGGCCGAAGTTCCAGAGGGACGCGGAGACGGATACGGCGACATGGTGAGGGGGGGCTGCGGGTTCAACGGGCTGAAATTTCAGCTCGCTAGCTGCGCTCAAATGTTAGCGCAGTAGCTGCAAGGCCGTCTGTGCCTGTTTTTTGGCATGGCGTGGCCATCCATCGGGAAAAGAAGAAACGCGCCTCTCCGTGGCGCAGGCGGGAGAAAAAGTAATGCTTGAAAAGCTAGATGTTGAATACGTTGTAAACGGTGAGACTTGCCTTGTGGATGATAAGAAGTTGAAGGTTGCCTATATGGACGAGTTCCAAGTTATGGACGCCTTGCTTCTTTCTGCTGACAAGATTCTTGCAGAGAGGTGGAATCTTGGGGCGGTCGGTCTGCTGCTGAACGCTTACCAGTGCATAAAAGAAATGCGCGAACTTCTTGAAACTGGGGAAACTCCTGAAGAGGTGCAGGAGGTGAAAGAGTGAAGATCATCATAGACACGTGGGAACAGCGGCCGTTCGCGTTCCTGGGACAAAACGGCGACATTGAAACGGAGCGCGGAACGCTGTCCCTGGGAGACTATTCCCTTGCCGGGCTGACTGATCGCGTGGCCGTGGAACGAAAGAGCCTTGCTGATTTGGTCATGTGTCTTGGGAAAGAGCGGGAGCGGTTCCAGCGGGAACTCATGAGGGCGGCCGCGCTGGAAGCCTTCGCCGTGGTTGTCGAAAGCTCATGGCAGGACTTGGCGGCCGGAAAGTATCGTTCAAAGCTCTCTCCGGGGGCTGGCATGGCGTCGGTACTGGCCTTCATGGCAAGGCATCGTGTACCCTTCCTCTTTGCCGGTAACAGGGAGAACGCCGAGGCAGTCACGGCCGGTTTTCTTCGGCAGTACCTCAAGGGCAAGGCGCATGAAGTGAAGGCCATACAGGAGGCCGTGGGCGTCCTGTAAAAGCAGGTCGGAACAGGGGTCGCCTACTACGGAAAACTAGAGGTGCGCAAACTGTCCCTACTTGGTAAAACTTGGGAAAGCATCGAGAGGCCGGTGCGCGGGGGCCGTTCCCGGGAGACTGGGGCGGCCTCTATTCGTATGCCGGGGCGCGGTGTGTGCCGCCGGTGTGCGAGGGCGTAGAATGGCGAGTCCTTCAGGCCATGACAGGGAGGTGAGGCGGTGAGCGGTTCCATGCGTCTATGCCGGTATTGCGGCGGTCCTCTCCCCGACGGCTCGACAAGGCATAGGCTTTACTGCTCCGATCATTGCAGGCGGAAGTATCAGGACGAAAGGCGCAAGGCTGAGCGGGACGAGTTGAAGGCGCTCCGGCATGAGGACAAGGCCGGGGACGCGTGGCTCGATCCGTGGTCACGGTGCGACGTGGACGACTGGACGGCGGAAGAGATACTTGCCAATGCGTTGCTTGATCCTCTCCCCGCCGGACTGGTGTGGGAGGACTCATCAATAAAACTCAAGTTCGGAAATCGACCCTCTTCCGGCCGGGACGGACTGGGATGGGATGACACGGGGAACCATGAGGGAACCAAGAGGACGGGCAAGGACAACGAGGTTACGGCGAGGTTGGCAAGGCGGAAGGCGCGCAGGGAAAGCCGCAGGGAGAGGCGGCGCAGGCTCCGGGGAAGTGTTAGGAAAGTGTGAGGGTACAGCAAGGTTACTGCAAGGTTTGGGACGGTAAGGTTACGGTAAGGCAGGGGCAGAATTCACACTAAGGTTACCATAAGGTTTTGGGAGCGGTAAGGTAGCAGGCTGGTAGCAGGTGGCAACCGCAAAAAAAGAAGGTAGCAGCTCGAAAAGTTAACACCGGACTTAACACCGTTCACCACAAAAAAGAGACGTAAGTTGACGGCTGGTTGACGGCGTAAACCACAAAAAAAGGACCGGCAAGGGGTGAAAGATTCGTACACCTCCCCCGATCAGGATAGCACGCCTCCCCTCCTGCCGGGCAGTGGCCAAATCACCCAAAAGGGAGTGAACCGGCTCATATCTGAGCGCGTTGCTTCCTCACCTGCCGGAACTCGCCACAAGGCCGTAGAGGCGTGGAACGGGGACGACATGACCAACACAGGCCGGGCGGTAAACGTGTCCCTCCGTGGCGCGTGGCGGCTTGACGGGGTATGTCCGGCATGAGAGATTGAACGCGGGGACAACGGGCGATTCATGGGAAGCGCCTCCAAGGTTGCGGGCCGTCTGGGTAACCGGGCGGCCTTTTTCTTGTGGGCGAGGCTTGACGATATGCCCGGCAAGTGAGAGTGTGTGCACACATCGGCGGCCGCACTGGCTGCAAAAAGGGGAACGACGCAGGACTACCCGAGAAGTCCGCGCCGTGGCAGGAACGTCCTCCCCCGGTGGGGTGGATAAACCCGCCTGCCAGTCTCGGATAGGACGCTTGGGAAACTGGGCGTCCTTTTTTCGTGCCCTCACTTTGCCGGTGAAAATTAAGCCATATCCGGGTAACACTTGTTCCGTAACGTTGATGTGAAGTCTCAACCTGCAACCTGTGAGGATACCATGACCCACAAGCTGCTTTCTTTGGTAATGGCGTTGTTTCTACTGACGGTCTCCCTTGTCTTCTGTGAAGGGTTTGCTCCCGTGGTAGTGAATTCATTAGGCGTGTCGACTGATGCAGGGACGGCCTACGCCGATGACTGGGATGACGATGATGATGACGATGATGACGATGGTGATTGGGACGATGACGAAGATGACGACGATGATGACGACTGGGATGATGACGATGATGACCGGCGGCGAGGATGGCGGCGTTATTGAGTGGTGAATGTCGGCACAGGCGACAAAAGGGGATGACCTCGCCTAGTGGGACAGATTGAAAAATAGTGCCATTTCTAGTGGCATATCGGATATGTGTAAAAAATATATTCAATGAAATAGGAGTATTGAACTGTCAATTATGATTCTGCCATCGCAAAAGGGCAGAAAAAGTGCAGGCCCGGCCTGAGGGGAAAGCCCCCGATAATCTTCGGGGGCCTTGCATTACCAGTATCTGTGAGGCGGAGGCGGGGGCGGAGGACGATGCCCCTTGGGCGGACGGCGGGGGCGCTTCTTCGGCTTGTGATGGTCGGGCGGCGGAGGAGGAACAACGCATCCGGTCAGCGACGAGGTCGCCATGCCGATGGTCGCCAGAGCCGCAAAGGTGCGGAGAAAAGAGCGTCTGGTCATCATAACGTTGCCTTTTGTTTTGAAATATATGAATTTTCTTGACCTGTAGCTTATTGGTAGCATAGCTGGGAGCATTGTCAATCATCTCTTCCGGGATGAGGGCGCCGGCGTGAGATTTTTCGACGCTCCTGCGGGGGAATGTTCGACAAAGCGACTCTCCGGTGAATCACCGGCTTTTGCCGTCAGCGACCTTGAATCATTGCCGAATCTCCCCGCGTTTGGTGGCGTCATGATGTCGGTGCAGGACTTCGTCTTGTCATGACATCTTTGGCAAACGTGAAAGGCGCAAAAAAAAACAGCCTCCGCGAGACGTCACGGGGGCTGTTTTTGCATGCGGAGATCCGCGGGAATATGGGCGGCAGGTCAATCGGCGGATGCATGACGACGGCGCTTCGGCGCGGAACCGACGCCGTGCATCCGCCTTATGCCGCTCTCATGCCGCGACTGGCGCGCAGCATGGGCCGCTTTTGCATGAGCGCTTTCCTGCTGCGCGCATGGATGCGGCATTACAGCCAGCTGGGCTTCTTGTCCGACAGAACTGCGTCGTTCATGGTAAAGGCGTCGAGGCTTCCGGCCTTGACCTGGATGCAGAGAAAACAGATGCCCTTGTCGGCAGAGGCGCTGATGCAGCGCTCCGCGCCGGGATCGATGCGGAAACAGCTTCCTGCCTTCAGCGGCAGTTCCTTGCCGTCAACATACAGTCTGCCTTCGCCTTCCAGCACGAGATAGACTTCTTCATTGTGCTTGTGCGCATGTACAAAGGGCACGGAGACGCCCGCGGGCAGATTGTTGCAGGAAATTTCCGCGCCGGTCAGGCTGAGAAGATCATGCAGTTCGGTGCGCGAGGCGGAAAGATCAATGCAGTCGAGTTTGTACTGGGACATGGAATGCTCCTTTTGATTAGATATCAAACTTTTTATGAAAAATTTTTGCCGTTCCGCAAGGGGAACGGCAGGCCTCAACCTGTCGGCGTCATGAGAAATGCTCACGATTGTGACGCCGGATGCGTTTTCCGCAGGGCGAGCCGTTTGCTGGAACAGCGCATTTCGCCCCGGAAATGGCGATTCGCCCAGCGGAAAGCGGTTACGACTCCACACATTTTGCCAGAAGGCGTTCGAGCTCGTCGGCTTCCTGCGCCGTGAGTCTGGACAGGATGATGTTTTGCAACCCGTCGGAAATGGCGATAAACGCCGGTTTGAGCGCCTTTCCCTTGTCGGTGAGCCGCACCCTGACGCCCCGGGAGTCTGCGGGATCGGGAATGCGTTCCACGTAGCCGTGGCGTTCCAGCTTGGTCACAAGCGTGGTGAGTGTTGACTTTGTGCGGCGGGCCTGTGCGGCAAGTTCGCTCATGTTGAGCTCTCCGGCCTCGAAAAGCAGGTGCAGCACGATGCCGTGACTCGGCGCGATGTCCTTCAGCCCGGCTTTTTCCAGTTCGCCGAGGATGAAGGCGTTGCCGGCCTCGCGCAGCCGACTGGCGTAATTGAGAATGGCTTGATGTTTCATGAGAAGGTTTTTAGTTTGATATCGAATTTATGTCAAGAAAAAAATGGATCACGACCCTGGTTCCGATCGTGATCCGAGGCGGCCGGATTTCTGCGAGGAGGCGGCAGGACCGGTACCTGTGAGATGTGGCGGCGCGGAAAAGACGCCTGATGCGTTACTGTTTGTTTTTGTTCTGCAGGCGGTCGCGGAGAATGATGGCCAGAAGGTTCATGCCCACGACAAGGAAGATGAGCATGAGCGCCGTGCCGTACTGCAGGGGAAGGGTTTTTTCTATTTCCGTGCCCGAGGTGGCGAGGATGTACATGTGGTAGGGCAGGGACATGACGGGGCTCAGCAGGGAGTCGGGCATGTGCGGGGTGAAATAGACGGCGGCCGTGAACATGATGGCGCCGGTTTCGCCGGCGGCGCGGGCGAGGCCGAGGATGCAGCCGGTGAGCATGCCGGGGAATGCGGCGGGAATGACCACCCGCAGGATGGTCTGCACCTTGGTGGCTCCCATGGCGAAGGAGGCTTCGCGCCAGGAATCGGGCACGCGGCGCAGCGATTCTTCGGCGGTGTTGATGATGATGGGCAGCGTGAGAATGGAAAGGGTGAGGATGCCGGAAATGAGGCTCACGCCGAGCCCGAGGAAGGTGACGAAGAAGGAGAGGCCGAACAGGCCGAAGACGATGGAGGGCACGCCGGCAAGGTTGTTGATGCCGAAGCGGATGTAGTAGGTGAGGCGGGAGTGCCGGCTGTATTCATGCAGATAGACGGCCGTGGCCACGCCGATGGGAAAGACGATGATCATGGAGCCGAACGCGAGCAGAAACGTGCCCACGATGCAGGGCATGATGCCGCCTTCCGTCATCATTTTTCTGGGGAATTCCGTGAGGAACTCCCAGGAAAGCGAGGAGAAGCCGTTGATGGCGAGATACAGGCACACGCCCGACAGCGCCAGAACGTTGATGGCGGCGGAGGCGTGCAGCAACCCGAACATCACCTTCTGAAGGCGCAGACGAAACAGGTTACGCTTGGCGGTATTCATAGGTTCTCTCAAAGACGTTGCAGATTCGGTCGAATGTTGCATGGCCCTGGTAGGGCTCTGGGCGGAATGGGTGAGACCGTACACGTAAGGAATCCTTGTTTGAGGAGAGCCGATGCGGCGTTTGAAAATCGAATGGCGCTGCGTCGGCGGCGGCACCTCAGCAGCCGATGCCGGAATTTTTCTTTTCCGCGATGCGGAAGGCCGTGGCGTTGAAGATGAGCGTGAAGATGATGAGCACGATGCCCGTGGCGAAGAGCGCATAGTAATGTTCGCTGTGGAAGGGGGCTTCGGCCATTTCCGCAGCGATGGAAGCGGGAATGGGGCGCACCGAGTCGAAGAGCGAAGTGGGGATGACGGCTGCGCCGCCTGCGACCATGAGCACGACCATGGTTTCGCCTATGGAGCGCGACATGCCGAGCATGACGGCCGTGCCGATGCCGGAACTTGCGGCGGGAAGAACGACGCGGGTCAGGGTTTCCCACTTGGTTGCGCCGAGGGAGAGGGAAGCTTCGCGCAGTTCGCGGGGCACGGAATAGATGGCGTCTTCAGCGACGGAACAGATGATGGGCACGCTCATGAAGGCGAGCATGAGACCGGCGTTCAGCAGATTGAGGCCCGTGGAGGCCCCGAGATAGTTCTGCAGAAAGGGCGCGACCACGACCATGCCGAAAAATCCTATGACCACGGAGGGCAGGGCGGCGAGCAGTTCGACAAAGGGCTTGACGATTCTCCGCATGCCGGGTCTGGCCACTTCAGAGAGATAGATGGCGGTGGCCACGCCGAGCGGCACCGCAATGACGGTGGCGAGCGCCATGACCGTAAGCGATCCCACAATAAGCGGCAGAATGCCGAATTCCATGGGGTCGTCGGTAGGATACCAGTTCAGGCCAAAAAGAAAGTCGGTGAGCGGGTAGTCCTTGAAAAAGGGAAGACCGTCCAGCATAAGAAAGAGCACTATGCCCGCCATCGAGAGGATGGAAAGCGTGGATATGCCGGCCAGAAGCCATTCCGTGAATCGTTCCTTGCGAGTGTTCATGCCGAGTCCGTGGGATGCAAAAAAAGGGGGGAAGTTCCCCCGGGGGTGGGTCGGCTCCAGGAAGCGTCCGCCGAAATTTCAGCCTTCGGCGGAGCTTCTGGGGAGCCTGATCTCGATGCAGGAGTTTTCGTGCGGCGGGACGATTTCATCCGTCCCGAAGGTCCGCGAGAAAGAACGCCTACTTGGCGAGCGGGATGTAGCCTGCGCTCAGAACATCCTGCTGGCCGAGCTTGGGATCAAGCATGAAATCCATGAACTTGGCGGTGTTGCCGGCAGGCTTGCCGTTGGTGAAGAGGTAGAGTTCGCGGGAGAGGGGCCACTTCTTGGCGAGAGCGGTTTCGGAAGTGGCCTTGACGCCGCCGATGCTGAGGCCCTTGACGTTGTCATTCAGATACCCCATACCGATATAACCGATGGCGTTGGGATTGGTGGCAACGTTCTGCGCCACGCCGCCGTTGCTGGCCTGGGTGAGGGCCTTGGGCATGACTTTGGCGTCCTTCATGACCAGTTCCTTCCAGCATTCGTAGGTGCCGGAGGAGTTGTCGCGGTTGACGACAACGATGGTGTTGTCGGAGCCGCCCACTTCCTTCCAGTTGGTGATCTTGCCGGAGAAGATGTCGCGGAGCTGATCGATGGAAAGATCTTTCACGGGGTTCTTGACGTTGACGATGGGCACGAGCGCGTCCACGGCGATGGTGGTGCGGGTGAGTTCCATCTTCTTGCCGGCGGCGAGCTTGGTTTCGCTGGACTTCACGTCGCGGGAGGACATGGCCACGTCGGTGATGCCGTCGAGCAGGGACTTGATGCCGGTGCCGGAACCGCCGCCGGAAAGCACGATGGAAATGTCGGGATAGCTCGCCATGAAGTGCTCGGAAGCCTTCTGGATGATGGGCAGCACGGTGGTGGAACCGTTGATGGTGACGGATTCGGCGGCAGAGGCCGGGGCAACCGCGCAGAGCGTAAGCAGGGCGCTCAGAATGACGTTTTTGATCTTCATGATCAGACTCCTTGTTTCATCCGACGGGTCATTCCGTCCGGACAGCATGGAACTTAGAAAGGTATTGTTGCGGCAGTATATCCCGGATGTTAACTTTTTGTTTCAGTTCAACATGGCGGCAATTCACGATATTTTTATCAGAATGTAACATTGGCTTCATACTGGAAGGCTACATACATTCCAAACCGAAAGGGGAACATTGTGGACAACAAAAAGCCGGTCATACTGGTGGTAGAGGATGACGACGACATCCGTGAACTGGTGGCCTTTTCTCTGGAAGAGGAAGGTTATCATGTGGAACAGGCCGCAGACGGTCTTCGCGGTCAGGAAATGGCGGAAACGCTCAGGCCCGACCTCATCATTCTTGATCTCATGCTGCCCGGGCGGGATGGTCTTTCCGTATGCAGGGAGCTGAACAAGCACGCCGCGGAAAGCATGCCGTGTCCCATACTCATGCTGACGGCGCGCGGCGAGGAAATGGACCGCATCATAGGCTTCGAGTACGGAGCCGACGATTATGTGGTCAAGCCCTTCAACATCCGTGAGCTCATGCTGCGCGTGCGGGCCATTCTGCGCCGCCGCAGCATGGACACGGGCAAGCGCGTCATCACGAGGCACGGCGTGAGTCTCGATCAGCAGGGGCGGCGGGTTTCCATAGACGGACGCACCCTGGAACTCACCGCGCTGGAATATCGCATTTTTGAGGACTTCTTCCTCAATGCGGGACGCATCCGCACCCGTGAGGAGCTGCTGTCTTCCGTGTGGGGATATCAGTTTGAAGGATATGAACGCACGGTCGATGTGCATATAGCCCGTCTGCGCCGCAAGCTCGGAGACGCCGCCCAGTATCTGGAAACGGTGCGCGGCATGGGCTATCGCTACAAGGAATAGCCATGAAGAACACTACCTTTTCCATCAAGATCTTTTTCTGCTTCTGCGTCGTCATTCTGTTCTCCGTGCTCGTGCCGTGCGGATATTTTCTCCACAGCATCAAGCAGGAGAGCATAGATCTTACGCGCGAGGAAGCGTTCCGCGAAGTCTCGTTTGTTCGCACCTATATTATGGAAGAGGTGGAGAAGGGCGAGTTCGATCAGAAGGGCGCGCTGCCGGAAACGTTGAAGCGATTCTATTCCGGCGGCGAGCACCGCGTTACCCTCATCGATGCCGAAGGAACCGTGCTTTACGATTCCTTTGCCGAAGACGTCTCCCAGCTGGAGAATCACCGTTATCACGAAGAAGTGGCCAAGGCCTTCACCAGCGGCGAAGGTTCCAGCGTGCGGCACAGTTCCAGCCTCGGCACGTCCTTTGTGTATGCGGCGAAAAGGGTCAGCATTCCCGGAACGGCCATAAGCGTCATCCGGGTTGCGGCGCCGCTGTCCCTGGTGGAGGAGCATGCCGGCGACAGAAGCCGGGCGCTCATGGCCGGCGCCGTGGCCGCGCTTGTCTTTGCCGTGGCCTTTGCCGCGTTCATGTCCATGCGGTTCCGCCGTTCGCTGCAGCTCATGATTTCCTCCGTGGAAAATCTGGCCACGCCCGGAAGCCGCAGCGGACGCATCAGCCTGCGCACGCTGCCGGGCGACGAATTCGCGCCGCTGGCTGCGGCGGTGAATTCCATGGCCCAGCGCATGGAAGTGCAGGTCAATCACATTCTTGCCCAGAAGGCGCAGCTCGACGCCGTGCTCAACAGCATTGCGGAAGGCGTGCTCGTGGTGGATCACGAAGGCTGCATACGCAGCGTGAACGCCACGCTGGTGAGGCTCTTCCCCCGCGCGGCCCACGCCGAGGGGCTGCAGCCCGTGGAGGTCATTCCGTCTCCCGATCTGCAGAAGGGCATAGAGTCGCTCAAGCACGCCGTGCCGGAAAAGCCCGTGCAGTTTGAAATGGACAATATGTCCGGCCGCAAGCTTCAGGTGCTCATCTGCCCCATCGTGGGCGAAAGCAAGCTGCTCATGGCCGTGGCCGTGTTCCACGACATCACGGAAATGTCCGTGCTCATGGAAATGAGAAGGGATTTCGTGGCCAACGTGTCGCATGAGCTGCGCACGCCGCTCACGGCCATCATGGGATACGCCGAAAGCCTGAAGCGCTACGTTTCGGAACCAAGAGCGCTTCACTTCCTGGAAGTCATCGACCGCAACTCGCAGTACATGGCCACCATGGTCAAGGATCTGCTGCAGCTCTCCAGCATAGAGAACGGCGCGATTCCCATGGACATCAAGCCCATGCCCGCCTCCATGGTCATACGCGGAGGCATGGATCTGTGCCGAAGCTCGGCGGAAAGCAAGAAGCTCGAATTTGTTGAAAAACTCGACGACGGCGACTTTTCCGTCAACGCCGACGCCGAATATCTCACGCGGGTGGTGCGCAATCTTCTGGAAAACGCCTGCCGCTACGCGCCGGAAGGCTCGCAGATCGTCATTTCCGCGGAGCCCGACAAGGAAAACGGCATGGCGGTGTTCCGCGTGGCGGACAGCGGCCCCGGCATTCCCCCGGAACTTCGCGTGAGGGTGTTCGAGCGCTTCTACCGCGTGGAAAAGCATCGGGGCGGCCAGGTTTCCACCGGACTGGGGCTTGCCATCTGCAAGCACATCGTGGAGCGTCACGGCGGATGCATTTCCATTGAAGACGGCCCCGGCTGCATCGTAAAATTCACCGTTCCCCTTGCCTGAAACCTTTAGCCACGTCTCTTCTCAAGGAGATTTCCCATGCAGAACATAAAGATGGAGACCGTGTCGCTGAACTTCTTTTACGGAGCGAAGCAGGCACTCAAGAACATCAGTCTCCAGTTTCCCGAAAAAAGGGTAACGGCGCTCATCGGTCCTTCCGGGTGCGGCAAGAGCACGTATCTGCGCTGCCTGAACCGTATGAATGATCTCGTGGCGGGCAGCCGCGCGGAAGGCGGCATCCTGCTGGACGGCAAGGACATCAACGTGAAGGACTGCGACGTCGTGTCGCTGCGGCGTCGGGTGGGCATGGTGTTCCAGCGCCCCACCTCGTTCCCCAAGAGCATTTTTGAAAATGTGGCCTACGGACTGCGCGTCAACGGCGAGAAGTCGGAATCCGTCATTGCCTCGAAGGTGGAGGAAAGTCTGAAGCGCGCCGCGCTGTGGAACGAAGTGAAGGACAGACTTTCCGATTCCGCGCTGGCGCTTTCCGGCGGTCAGCAGCAGCGCCTATGCATTGCCCGCGCCCTGGCCGTGGAGCCGGAAATCCTGCTCATGGACGAGCCCACCTCGGCTCTTGATCCCATCGCCACGCAGCAGATCGAGGAAGGCATAGGTCAGCTTCGCGATCAGCTCACGGTCATCATCGTGACGCACAACATGCAGCAGGCGGCCCGCGTTTCGGACTACACGGCCTTCTTCTACATGGGCGATCTCATCGAGACCGATGAAACCGACGTCATTTTCACCCGTCCCAAGCTGAAGCAGACGGAAGACTACATCACGGGCCGCTTCGGCTAGACCGCGTTGTGCCGCCGTGCCTCTGCGCCCGCGCTGCGCGGCGAAAGCACGGCGTTTTTTTGCCTGGAATCGTGCTTTTTCAGAAGGAATGCGGCAGAAGGCGCTGCGGGTCGGCGGTGCCTGGAAGCCGCATGTCCGCCGAATCCGTTCCGCGGGAATCTCCCCCCGGGACCATGCCGCATGGAGATTCCATGCGCACGCAGAGGTTGACCATGAAGGACGACATGTACGGTTCTTCCGTACTTCGTGGACTGAGGACCGAACTGCTCACCATGGGCAGTCTTGTGCAGATGGCCTACAGCAAGGCCCGCACCGCAGTGCTTCTCCGCAATGAGAAGGTGGCGGAGGAAGTGGTGCGCGGCGACGACGTCATCGACGACATGGAGCTTGAGCTCGACGAGAAATGCACCAGCGTCATAGCCAGAACGCAGCCCGTGGCCAAGGATCTGCGCTTCATTCTTACGGCCGTGCGCATGGTGCTTGATCTTGAGCGCATCGCCGACGAGGCCGTCACCATAGGCCGTCAGGTGTCGCATCTTCCCGAGGCGCTGCCTGCGGAACTGGAGCAGGACCTTGCCCGCTACATGCAGCTGGCGTTCGACATGCTCGACACGTCGCTGGGCGCCTTCCGCAATGAGGACGTCAATGCCGGCATGACGGTCTTCCACAGCACGGACGAGAGCGTTCGTCTGCTTCTGGCCATCTACGAGAAGCTCATGGACGCCGTGCGCCGGAATCTTGTGGATCCCGGCGTGGCGGTGCCGCTCATTCTCATTGTGCGCTCCATCGACCGCATCTGCCGCCGTTCGGAAAACATTGTGGAGCATCTGTGCTTCATGTGCGACGGCATCACCGTCAAGCACAGGGTGAAGCTGTCCGGCTCCGAAGCCTGAAAGCGATGAAAAAAAGAAAGAGCCCCCTTTGGCCTTACGCCGGAGGGGGCTTTGTCGTGCTTTGGGCAGGGAAGGCGGGCGGCGCTCAGTCCTTGCGCAGCATGTGGAAGTGATCGAAGAGCTTGAACGCGAGGCTCATCAGGATGGCGACGAGGGTGGCGAGCACCATGCCCTGAATGGTGAAGGAGCCGAAGGAGAGCTTGGCGCCGCTCAGGCCGATGATCATGATGACGGACGTCATGACCAGATTGGAGGACTTGCTGTAGTCCACCTTGCGTTCCACGAGCACGCGCAGACCGGAAGCGGCGATGACGCCGAACAGCAGTAGGCACACGCCGCCCATGACGGGCACGGGAATGCCGCGGATGAGTTCGGCGAGCTTGCCCACGAAGGAGAGCAGAATGGCCATGACGGCCGCGCCGCCGAGCACCCATACGCTGTACACGCGGGTGATGGCCATGACGCCGATGTTTTCGCCGTAGGTGGTGTTGGGCGTGGCGCCGAAGAAGCCGGAAAGGATGTTGGAGCAGCCGTCGGCGAACAGGGAGCGCGAAAGGCCGGGATCCTTGATGAGGTCGCGGCCGACCACGTTGCCGGTGACGAGCAGGTGGCCTATGTGTTCGGCCAGCACCACGAGGGCGGCGGGGGCGATGATGAGTATGGCGTTAAGGTCGAAGGTGGGAGCGTAGAACTGCGGCAGCTGGAGCCAGGGGGCCTCGATGACGGGCGTAAGATCGACCATGCCCATGAAGAAGGCGAACACGTAGCCGCAGATGACGCCGAACAGCACGGGAATGATGGCCAGAAAGCCCTTGAAGGCCACGGAGCCCACCACGGTGACGGCGAGGGTGAACATGGAGACGAGAACGTTGTCCATGTTGATGTTCTCTCCGGTGAGTCCGGCCATGGAGGCGGCGGTGGGGGCGAGTTCAAGGCCGATGACGGCGATGATGGAGCCCATGGCCGCCGGCGGGAAGATGACGTCGATCCACTTGGTGCCCACGGCCCGGATGATGAGCGAGAAGAGGATGAACAGCAGACCGAACACGATGAAGCCCGACTGCGCGGAGGAATATCCGCTTGTGGCGATGATGGCCAGCACGGGCGAAATGAAGGCGAAGCTGGAGCCCAGATAGGAAGGAATTTTACCTCTGGTGATGATGAGATACAGCAAGGTGCCGATGCCGTTCATGAACAGGCATGTGGTGGGATTCACCTTGAAGAGGAAGGGCACGAGCACCGTGGAGCCGAACATGGCGAACAGGTGCTGGATGCTCAGAGGGATATTGAGAAGAAGCGGCGGACGCTCTTCGACCTGAATGACGTGATACTCCACGGCGGTATCCTCGCGGGAAAAAGGGTTGAGGGCGTCGTATGGGGATCGGGGCGAAAAGCAGACGCGTTTTTCTTTTCGTCCCGTGGGGGGCGGAGGAGTCCGGTTTCGGTTCAGACGCGCGCAAGCGCGAGGCGGCGACCCAGCTCGAAGGCTCTGCGGCAGTCTTCGGGGAAGACTTCCTCGTGATACTTCTTCTTTTCGGCGGGATCGTAGCGATCGGCCTCGTAAAGGCTGTAGTCCTTGAACTGCCAGGCGTTGGCGCTGCAGCATATCTCCGTCTGCACGCCCAGCATTTCGCTCATGCGGGCATGGATGACGGCAAAGGGCGCGAGCACCTTTTCCGTCTGATCGGCGGTCACGCCGAAGGTGTAGATGAAGGCCGTGGGAATTCTGCGGGGAAAGACCCAGCGGTTTTCCTTGTTGTAGAGCATGTGGCAGAAAAGAAAGCGCTGTTCAAGCGCGAGCATTTCGGGCGTGACGTTGCTGTAATAGACGGGAGAGCCGAAAATAATGGCGTCGGCCTGTTCCATCATTTCAAGGACGGGGGAAAGTTCGTCCTGCATGGCGCAGTGCCCGTGTCGGCCTTTCTTGAGCTTGCAGGAAAAGCAGCTCATGCAGCCCCGGTACGACAGAGAGTAGAGCTGAATGAGTTTGGTTTCCGCGCCGACGGAGGCGGCTCCCTCCAGGGCGGAGTTCAGCATGGTTGCCGTATTTCCCTTGATCCTCGGACTGCCGTTGAGCGCAAGTATCATGATGTTTCTCCCCCGTGCGATGGCGTGTTTGGAGCGGTGCGGCATGCATAACCATATTCGCGTTAGAATAGGCTGTAAGCGTTTCTCTTGCAAGCCGAAAATGACGGAGCTTCTTCCGTCTTGCCTGCACTTCGGGCTTTCGCTATGCTGGAGACATGGAACCCATAGCTCACATACACACGGATTTGCCGACGAAGTTCGGCGTGCCGCGGCAGTGCGGTCTCGTGGAGGCGCTGAAGGGGCGCATCGTGTTCACGCCGAAATTTCGGGAGCCGGAAGCGCTGCGCGGTCTGGAAGATTTTACGCACATCTGGCTCATCTGGCAGTTTTCGCGCGCCGTTCGGGATGAATGGTCGCCCACGGTGCGTCCTCCCCGTCTGGGCGGCAACATCCGCATGGGCGTGTTTGCCACGCGCTCGCCGTTTCGTCCCAACTTTCTGGGCCTGTCCTGCGTGCGGCTGGAAAAGGTGGAGCTCTCCGGCAGCGAAGGACCGGAACTTTTCGTCTCCGGCGTGGATCTCATGGACGGCACGCCCATTTTCGACATCAAACCCTACGTCCCGTACTCCGATTCCCACCCGGAGGCGCGGGGAGGCTTTACGACGCGTCTTGCCGACCGCACGCTGCGCGTGGACTTTCCCGAAGCCTGCCGCAGACCGTTCACAGGCGAACAGCAGGAGGCCATTGCGGGCATTCTGGCGCGGGATCCCCGGCCGCATTACCACACTGATCCCGAAAGAGTGTACGGCATGCCCTTTGCCGGATACGACGTCCGCTTCCGCGTGCGCGACGGCGTGGCCGAGGTGCGGGAGGTGGTGAAGCTGGCATTGCAGGAGAAATAGCAGGACCGAGCTGTCTGCTGACATCTGCGTCTTCGCCGGGCGCCGGGCCGTGCCTGAGGCCGATTGCGTCCGTCCGGCGCGGCATGCAGAGCCTGAGCTGTGCCCGTTTCCTTCGGAACCTTTGGACGACGCCGGAGGAGGTCGCTTTCACGAGATCGTCGGCGTCGGAGGCTCTCGAATTCGCCGGTTCGGGTTTCGTGCGGAAGAGCTGGACTGTTGCGGGAGCGATGAGACACGCGACTCCTTCGTAGTTCGGCGCAGAGCCTGTTTTCAGAAGACATCTGCAACGCCGGGGCAGCTTGCCGCATTGAGAGCGTCGGGCGTTTTTTCCTCTGCTTGAGATGGGGAACGCGGAACAGTTCATGTGTTACGTCGTCTCGGTTCCGGCCTTTGACGAATCCTGATATGTGCCTACTTATAAAAAGGCGAAGGGACGCCGTGAACGGTCTTTTTTTCGATGCCGGTCCGATGGGCGGAAAGAATGTGAAAAACTGTGATCGTCGTCATCTTCGCAGAAGGAAAGTTTTCTGATAGAAAAGGGCTGTGCAGGAACGCCCTGCCGACGGGCGTGGGCTTCCGGCACGGAAAACGGAATTTTTTGATATACTATTTTCTCCGCATGTCGACATGACACGCAGAGAAGGCAGGCATCATGAGCGAGTCTCAGACAACAGTTTCTTCTTCGTCTTCTGCGGCCATAGCTCCGCTTTCCCCTTCGGAAGTGGACTTCATGCCTGCGCTCCTGAGAAGTTTTTCCATTCTCATCCGGCTCAAGGGCAAGCATGTTTCCCCGCAGTTTCTCCTTGCCGGACTCTCCGGTTCCGAAAAAATCAGCGTCGGAGCCTGTCTGCGGGCGGCGGAGCGGGCCGGGCTCAAGGGCAAGGTCATGTACCGGCCTTCGCTCGACAACATTTCGCCGCTGACCATGCCGTGTGTTCTCCTTTTAAAGGATAACGCCTCGTGCGTGCTGACGTCGCTCGACGCGGACAAGGCGGAAGTGATTCTTCCCGAACTCGGAGACGGCGTTCAGACCGTGCCCCGCAAGGAACTGGAAAGTCAGTATTCCGGCTATGTGGTGTTCGGCGCTCTGGAAACCCGGGTCGATGCCCGGACGGAACCCGTCAGGCTCGGCAGAAGCAGACACTGGTTCTGGGACGTGCTGCGCTTTTACATGCCCATTTACCGTCATGTGGCGCTGGCGAGCGTCGTGGTGAACATCATAGCCGTGGCCAGTTCTCTGTTCGTCATGAACGTGTACGACAGAGTCATTCCCAACAACGCCTATGAAACGCTGTGGGTGCTGGCGGCCGGCGTCACGCTGGCGTATCTGTTTGATTTCATACTGCGCAGTCTTCGCAGTCACTTTGTGGATCTGGCCGGACGCAACGCCGACGTGGTGCTTTCGAGCAGGCTCATCGACAAGGTGCTTTCCATGCGCATGGACGCCAAGCCGGAATCCACGGGCGCGCTCGTCAACAATCTGCGGGAATTTGAATCGCTGCGCGAGTTCTTCAGCTCCACCACGCTTCTTGCCTGCATCGACATTCCGTTTCTGCTGCTGTTTTTTGCGCTGCTGGCCTTCATCGGCGGCCCCCTTGTGCTGCTGCCGCTCATGGCCGTGCCCGTGCTTCTCGGCGTGGGCGTGTATCTTCAGATGGCGGCCCGCAGGAGCGCCGAAAAAAGCTACCGCCACAACATGCAGAAAAACGCGCTGCTGGTGGAGATGGTGAACGGACTGGAAACGGTGAAGGGCTGCATGGCCGAGAGCCGCATGCAGCGTCTGTGGGAAGCGGTGGCCGGCATTTCCGCGCAGTCTTCCAACGAAGCGCGCAAGTACAGCACCCGCGCCGTCACCTTTGCCACCTTCACCACGCAGCTCGTCACCGTGGGCATGGTCATATGGGGCGTGTACCGCATTGGCGCCGGCGAAATGAGCATGGGCGGACTTATCGGCTGCAACATTCTGGTGGGCCGCATCATGGCGCCGCTTCTGCAGCTCGCGTCGCTGCTTACGCGGCTCCAGAATTCGCGCGTCTCGCTCAAGGCGCTGGACGCGCTCATGCAGCTGCCTTCGGAAAATCAGGATCAGGCCGCCTGCATGGACTTCGGCGAGCTGTCCAGCGAATTCGTCATGGACAACGTGAGCTTCTCCTATCCCGGTTCCCAGACGCCGGCGCTCGATCACGTGTCGCTGCGCATCCGGCCGGGAGAAAAGGTGGGCATCATCGGGAAAATGGGCTCCGGCAAGAGTTCGCTGGGCAAGCTGCTCATCGGCCTGTATCGTCCGTCGGAGGGCTCCGTGTCCTTCGGCGGGGTGGACATCAGCCAGCTTGCCACGGCCGATCTTCGCAGCCGCGTGGGATTCCTGCCGCAGGAAGTCATTCTTTTCTACGGAACGGTTCGCGACAACATCGCGCTCGGCGATCCCACCATCAACGATCATCTCGTCATCCGAGCTTCCGCCATTTCCGGCGTGGCCGACTTCGTGCGGAAGCATCCTGCCGGATACGGCGCGCAGGTGGGCGAACAGGGCCGCAATCTTTCCGGCGGTCAGCGTCAGGCCGTGGGGCTGGCCCGCGCGCTGGTGAGGGATCCCGACGTGCTCATTCTCGACGAGCCCACCAGCAACATGGACGTGGATTCCGAAAGAATCGTGCAGCAGCGTCTGGGCCCCGCGGCCAGAAACAAGACGCTTATTCTCATTACGCACAGGCTCAGCATGCTGCGCATCGTGGACCGGCTCATCGTCATGGACGGCGGCAGAATCATCATGGACGGCCCGCGGGACGTGGTGCTGCGCAAGCTGCAGGAAAAGCAGGGCAGAAAAGCGCCGACTCAGGAAGCCGCCGGGAAACGCGCGGGAAACGTCGCCGCGGCAACGAAGGAACATGTGCAAAAACGCGAGCCCCGGCCGACGGAAGCCGGAAGCGCGCAGCTTTCTTAGCAAAGCGGGATCTGTAATATTATGGATACGGACGAGAAAAAGAACGGAGTCGGACCGGAAGCCGGGCAGATGCCCGAGACTTTCGGCGGCGCTTCGACAACAAAGCCTGCCGGACAAGACCCGGCCGCGCCCAGGCCGGCGCAGAGTCTGTTCGAGCCTGCCGCCCTTTCCGGCAGACTGCTGCCCGAAGATCTGCCCTATGCGGCGGAAGTGGAGGCGGCTCTGGCCAGACGTCCGGCGCGGGGTGCGATCTGGCTTTCCGTGGCGGTGTTTGCCTTCTTTGTTCTGTTCATCGTCTGGGCCGGCTTCGCCACGCTGGACGAAGTGACTCACGCCGAGGGACAGGTGATTCCTTCTTCGCGCACACAGATCATTCAGAACCTCGAAGGCGGCATTTTGAGCAGCGTTGAGGTGCATGAAGGGCAGATCGTGGAGAAGAACGACGTTCTTGCCAGAATCAACAACGAAATGGCCGAGAGCAATTTGCGCGACATGCTGTACAAGGCCATGGAAAATCTCATTGCCATCCGTCGGCTGCGGGCGTCCGTTTCCGGCGGAGAACTGACGTGGCCGGAAGATCTGCGGGCATGGCTTGAGCGGGGCACGGGGTATAAGCTTACCGAAGATCAGCTCGAGCAGGGAAGAAATCTCACGCAGGTGCAGGAGGAAACCTTTGCCGTGCAGGAGCGTCAGCGCAAGTCCGAGCTGGACGTGCTGAAGGCGCAGTCCGCGCAGCGCACGCAGGAAGTGAAGGAGCAGCTGGCCCGCAAGGATCAGCTTACCCGCAGCCTGTCGCTCATACGTCAGCAGTTGAACATGGCGTCTTCCCTGCTGCAGAAGCGCAGCTATTCCAGAGCGCAGTATCTGGAACTTCAGGAGCGCGCCGTGCAGACGCAGGGTGAGATCAACACGCTGGAAGTGTCCATTCCCCGTGCAGAAGCGGCTGCAAGCGAGGCGGAGCACCGCATGGCGCTGCGCAAGGCCGAGCTGGACGCCGCCCTCATGGAGGAGATCAACAAGCGCAGTCTGGAGCTGGCGTCGCTGCGCGAAAGTCTTTCCGCCGGCAGCGACAGGGTGACCAGAACTGAGCTGCGCTCTCCGGTGCGCGGCACGGTGAAGAAAATATACATCAACACGCTCGGCGGCGTGGTCAAGCCCGGGGAGCCCATCATGGAAATCGTGCCTCTGGACGACACCCTTCTTGTGGAAGCCAAGGTGCGCCCGGCGGACGTGGCGTTTCTGCACCCCGGACAGAAGGCCATGGTCAAGGTTTCGGCCTATGACTTTTCCATCTACGGCGGACTGGACGGCGTGCTTGAGCAGATAAGTGCCGACACCATTGAAGACAAGCGCGGGGAGTTCTATTATCAGGTCAAGGTGCGTACTCCCAAAACCGCTATTATCTATCACGGAGAGTCTCTGCCCATTATGCCGGGCATGATGACGACGGTGGATATCATGACGGGCAAGAAGACGGTTCTGGACTATCTTCTCAAGCCGATTCTCAAAGCAAAGCAGAACGCGCTCAGGGAGAAATAGCAGATAAGATTGACGAATATTTTTATGTTGCTCAACATGTCATTTTTTTTACTGATATACTCCTGTTTGTTTTAGTGATGACGTTTTATTTGAAGATGACCTTTGCTTATATGCTGTGATATATATTTTTATGAAAATTATATTATAATTGTGATGATGAATGTGCGTTATATGATGCAAGGCATGAGTTGAAACTAATTCGAGATGTTGCAGTATGGAACATTGTTCTTGACTCATGATAAATATTATTTATGATTTAATTAGCCTGAAAAATAGCTGATGATTGTTTTTTGGGAAAAGGCAGTGTGTGACATTGTTGTGGTTTTTGGAAACATAACCACTTTTGTTAATGGAGTTTTTATGATTTTCTCCAGAAAATGTAAAAGTTCCGATACGTGGACGCTGAGCAAGCGTTTTTTCATTGGGAGGCAGGCATGAGGACATCGTTTTCTTTTCTGTTTGTTTCCGGCTGTCTCGGTCTTCTGCTCTTTCTGCCTTCGGCGCATGCCGCAGAACGGGACGGAGCGATTCCCCTCAAGGAATCCATCGAAGCGATGCTGAGAAACAATAATTCGCTCAAGGCTATTCAGGAAAATCGGTCCGCCGCAGGCTATGAGATAGACCGCGCCAAGGCCGGTTATGGGCCGAGAGTGGATCTGACGGCCCGGGGCGGATTCGGCAAGCTGACCGACAGCACGACCCGTTCGTACAATTACGACGAGGCGGCTCCCTATTCGTCGGCGTCGCTGCTCGTGACGCAGCCTTTGTGGGACGGCTGGCTGACGCGCGGCCGCGTGCGGGAGGCCGAGGCGACCTATCGTTCTCTGGATCATCGCGTGATGGACAACGCCAACTCGCTGGCGCTCGACGCCATCATCGCCCATGTGGACGTGCTTCGTCGTCAGCAGATTTACCAGCTTGCGCAGGACAACGTGTCCCGGCACGAGGAAATTCTCGAAAAGGCCCGCGAACGCGAGGCGCAGGGCGTGGACACCATGGCCGACGTTTCTCAGGCGCAGAGCCGCCTGTCGCGCGCCCGTTCCACGCTGACCGAGGCCCGCGCCTCGCTGCGCATCGGGGAAGATACCTACACTCGTCTGACGCGGCTTTCGGCCATGTCTCTCGGGCCGGTGAACCTGCCTTCCAAAATGTTTTCGGGGCCTGAAGAGGTGCTGAAGGCGGCGCAGAAGGGCAATCCGAAGGTCGCCGCCTACATGGAAGACGTGAAGGCAGCCAGTGCCGTTCGGGAACAGGCGCGTTCCGCCTACAGCCCGTCGCTCAGCATTGAGGCCGGACCTTCCTATTCCGACAGAGACGGCAAGAGCGAACTCTGGACGGCCGAAGTCGGCGTTGCCGCCGTGGTGCGCTGGAATCTGTTCAACAGCGGCGCCGACGTGGCGGAAAGCAAGGCGGCCGCGGCCCGCATTCGTCAGAGCCGCCGGGTGCTCTACGACTATATGGACGATCTTGAGCTCAACGTGCGGGAAAGCTGGACGGAATATCTTTCTGCGCAGAAGCAGCTTCAGTTCTACCGCGAGGCCATCGAGTACAACAAGACTACCCGCGACGCCTATGAAGAACAGTTCGTCATGGGCGAGCGCAGTCTGCTCGACGTGCTGGACGCTGAAAACGAACTGTTCAACTCGTCCACGCAGGCGGCTACGGCGCTCGGCAACACGCTGATTGCCGCATACCGCATGAAGGCCCTTGCCGGGGATCTTCTGCCCGGATTCAACATCAGCACGGAAATGCTCAAGGTGACCCCGCACGATCATGAACCGCTCGATCACCTGATGCTGCCGAAGTAGCGCACAGGGCCGGGCCGGAGAGCTCCCGTTCTCCGGTCCGGCGTCGATGGTTTGAGGTTGCCGAAGTTTGTTTCTGCAGTAATGGATGAAGCCGGAGTTCTTGATAGTCCATGGGTATGAGAGCCCATATTGCATGCGTCTGTCATGCGCTTGCCCAGGCGCCTTGCGCGGTCGTTCTGGCGCTTGCCGTCCTTCTGGTCGCGACGCCTGCCCAGGCCAGACCTCGCCTTTTCGGAACCGTCGAGTTCCAGATGGACTTGAAAAAGCAGCAGAACTGGCTTTCCGCCATGGAACGGAACAGGAAAAAGCCGATCTTTTTCGACGAGAAAAGATTTAATTCGTCCACGCTCTGGAAGGATCTGAAGAGCAGGGCGGCGGGCAGGCCTGTTCGGGAACAGCTCAACATCGTGAACCGGTTCTGGAACCTGTGGCCGTACCGCACCGACAAGGAAGTGTACGGCAAGGCGGATTACTGGGCGGCGCCGTATGAGTTCCTTGCCAGGTCCGGCGACTGCGAGGACTACTGCATAATCAAGTACTATACGCTGAAGGAACTGGGCGTTTCCGTGGAAAACATGCGCATTGTGGTGGTGCGGGAAACCATACGCAACATCGGTCATGCGATTCTGGCCGTGTACGACGGAGATGATGTCTATATCCTGGACAACCTCTCCGAAGCCGTGCGTCCCATGGAGAGAGTGCGAAACTATGTGCCGCAGTTTTCCGTGAATGAAAAGCATCGCTGGGTTCATGTGAAGGCTCGTCGATAAGTGATTGTCGAGGTTCGACGGACTTTCCGTTATACGTCGTCCCCCCGAAGGATGGAGGAATATGATGAACAGCCGTGAGAATGCCAGCTATTCTGGCTTATCCAAAAGATCGACTCTTCTGGCCGCCGTCGGTCTTGCGCTCGTTTCGGGGGGAATCGCCCTCTTGGCCTGCTTTTCCCAGCTTGAGAGCCGTCGTCTCGACGTCATGCAGCGCTTTGAGCAGGACGTGACGGCCTGGCTCGACGGCGCGAGGCGTGACGTGGAAATCTGGAATGCAGATATGAAGAAGCTTCGTCTCCGCATCAGCGAATCCGAAACCTATCGCCTGTTCTCCGGCGATCTTTTCGGCCTGGACAGCCGTGTGGCCGGCGTCATCAACAGCGCGGAGCAGACGGGCAATCTTCCCGGTCCTGCGGCTGTGCTCTCCGAAGAAGTGCCCGCCATCCGCAGAATCCTGCTGGAGTTCATGAACTACAACGGACTTCTCGACGCCCGCCTCGTCAACAAAAACGGTCAGACCATTCTTTCCGCGTTCAGCACGCCTTCGCCGCTTTCGCCGGAGCAGAACAGCGCGGCGCAGCAGACCATGAAGACGGGAGAAACGTCGTTCCTTCCCGTGCGGGGAAGCGTCAACGGTCTGGCGCTCGACGTCTTCGAGCCCGTCTATGATCTGGATTCTCCCGAAAAGTGCGTGGCGGTGTTCATGTCGTCGGTGCCCGTGCTCAGCAAGGTGACGCAGTTCACGGCGCGGCCGAAGCAGAACGACATGTCCACGGCGGCCATGGTGCAGCGCCGGGGCGACGTGTGGGAAAAAATGCAGGTTCCTTCTCCGGTGGCGGTTCCCGCGGCGCTCGGCAAGGAGCTTGCCGACCACAAGGGCGTGCTGCCTTTCGGGCTGCGCGAAAGCGTTTCCGAGGGGGGCGGCATGGTGTATTCCATGTCCGTGTTTTTCCCCGGCCTGGAGTGGAGTCTCGTGCATGAAACGCCGGAATCCGTGGTGGAAGGCATGGTGTTCCGCGCCGAACTGCCCGTGTATGCGGTCGGCGTGCTGGCCTGGATCAGCTTCATGCTGCTGAGCGGCCTTCTCTGGTGGATGGGCTTCGGACGTCAGCAGCGCGCCGTGGCTGCCGAACTTCGGCGTCTCAATCAGATCATTTCCCGGCAGAAGGAGCTTCTGGACAGCGTCAATCTTTCTCTCGACGTCGGTCTTTTCATGGCGGACGTGAAGGGACAGATCCGCGTCTGCAACCCTGCGCTCGCGGCCATTCTCGGCAAGGACGAAAAGGACGTCAGCGAGCAGATGATTTTCAGCTGCTTCCCCACGGACGCGGCAACGCTTCTTCTCGATCGCATCCGGCAGGTCGCCATCAACAATCGGGAGGAAGGCTGCGAAATTTATCTGGAGCGGGACGGCGAAAAGCGTCTGTACCGCGTCACCCTGTTCCCGTTCATGGACGCCGGCGGCGAGAGCGTGCGCAACAGCATTCGCGGCGCGGTGGTCAGCATGAAGGACATCACGGAATTTCGCCGTCAGAGCCTGCGCATGCGGCAGCGTCAGAAGAGCCTTATTGAGGCTTTTACCCGCGCTGAGGAAAGCGTGGATCCCTATCTGGCCGGTCACTCGCAGCGCATGGCAAAGCTGGGCGAACTGCTGTCCGTCGAAATGGGCCTGTCCGAAGACGGCAGGAACACCGTAGTCATGGGAGCCATGCTTTCCCAGGTCGGCAAGCTGTTCATTCCGAGGGAGCTGCTCACCAAGAAAGGCAAACTTACTCCGGAAGAGCTCGATCAGGTGCATCAGGCTCCGGAGCACGCCTTCCGTCTGATGGAAAATGTGGACTTCGATCTTCCCATTGCCAGGGCTCTGCATGAAATGTATGAGAACATGGATGGTTCCGGCTATCCCAACCATTTGAAGGGTGAGGAAATCCTGCCCGAAGCCCGCGTGCTCGGCGTGCTCAACGCCTTCTGCGCCATGGTGAGTTCCCGCGCCTACCGCAAGGGCATGGACGAGAGACAGGCCGTGGAAGAGCTGATGAACAACGCCCGTTTTGATCAGACCGTGGTGAATCATCTCAGAAACGTGTTGAAAACGCCGGAAGGCATGGTGGCGGCGCGTTCGTGACCGGCGCTCGCCCGAAGAGCGTCACCGGCGCTGTGCGCTGAACCGGCAGCAAAGAGCCGCAGAAAGACCTGATGGGAGCTTTCTGCGGCTTATCTTACTTGATGGAAGTCCGGGATGGAGGCGGAAAGACGTCGCGAGCGGCGTATTATGACGCCGTGACTATGCGGTTCTTTCCGGAGCGCTTGCCCATGTACATGCGTTCGTCCGCCAGCTTGAACAGCGCCTCGCGACTGGAAGAAGGCGAGGTCTGCTCGATTTCGCTCAGGCAGGCGCATCCGATGGTAAAACTGAAGGGAATGATTTGTCCGTTGCCCAGCACGATGTTCTTCCGCATGGAGTTTGAGAGGGAAACAATGCGGTTGCAGAACGCTTCGTAGGTGCTGGCCATGGAAATGATGATGAATTCGTCGCCTCCGTAGCGGGTGATGAATTCATGGTGCTGATAGTCAAAGTATTTGAGCCAGAACTGACTGCAGCTTTTCAGCACTTCATCGCCGGTATCGTGGCCATATCTGTCGTTGATGAGTTTGAAGCCGTCCATGTCAAGCATGGCAATGCATAGTTCCTGCTGCTGTTGTTCCGCTTCCTTCACATAGTTTTGAAAATACGTATCCATATAATGCCAGCTGTAGCAGCCGGTAAGCGGATCGCGGATAAGACGGGAATTTTCTTCCTGAAGACGGCGTATTTCAACAATAACGTGTTCATTGCGTCCGAGTCCGGAAATGTCCGTGAGCTCGGTAATCAGTTCCAGAGTGAACGTTTTTCCATCCAGAATGACATATCGTGCAATGACGATAAAAATATGTCCGTTTATGGATTCAAGTTTTGTGCATTGATCTTGAGAATCAATAACCTGTTTGGAGATACAGTACTTGCAGCAGGTTTTGCGATTCCAGAAATGATAGCACAAGGTGTCCGCTTTCAGGTTGTCATCTTCAAAAAGATAGGCCTTGCAGTCGCTGGGAGAAACAAGACGAATAATCTTGAAAGTATTGCGAAGCGTTTTTACTTCTTTAACAAGTTCGTCAAAGGTATATATGTGTTTTACTGCCGGCTGCTGCAT
Source organism: uncultured Mailhella sp. (assembly GCF_963931295.1). Lineage (NCBI taxonomy): Bacteria > Pseudomonadati > Thermodesulfobacteriota > Desulfovibrionia > Desulfovibrionales > Desulfovibrionaceae > Mailhella > uncultured Mailhella sp. The sequence goes on from NZ_OZ007001.1 coordinate 3,098,762, forward strand.
GACCATGTTCCCTTCGGTCTTGAGATGCTGCTGGAACGATGGCATACAAAATTTTTTCCGTCAATAAAAATGACAGGTAAATTTTTAATGATTTGCAGCAGATACCAGTTCTCCATCAGAGCATCTCCGTTTTAGTGCACGGCTATCAAGTCCATTCTTCCCATTCCGCAACGGGGCGGCGCACACAGAGGATGCATGCTCAGGTCGTCTTTTTTCGATGTCTCAGCTCGGCGGAGAGAGGCTTAACAACAACATTATAATGTGATAGATATATAAAATATCTGTAAAGAACTGTATAAACTTCGTGTGTTTGACATATAACATGAAGTATTTCATAAATATTTTTTTCTGAGGTCTTCGGAACGGGCTATCCGTGTCCGGTATGGACTGAAGACATGTTGTTCGGCCGTAGAGGAGCAACGATGGTTCAATCTTTTATACAGGCGCAACGGCCCGATACGCTGCTGATTGTTGACGACAATGAAATCAATCGGGAGATTCTCGAGCATATTTTTTCTTCGTTTTATCCCACGGAGCAGGCGGAAAACGGACGTGTCGGCCTCGATAAGATTTTATCCCGGCCGGAGAATTACTGCGCCATTCTTCTGGACGTGGTCATGCCGGAGATGGACGGCATACAGGTGCTTCATCGGCTGAAGGCCGAAGGGCTGATGGAAAAAATTCCCGTGTTCCTGATCACCGGAGAGGCCAGCGACGCCGTCATGAACGAGGCGTATCGTCTGGGCGTCATGGACGTCATCAGCAAGCCGGTGGTGCCCTACATCGTGCAGCGACGGGTAAACTCCGTGGTGGAACTGTTCCGCGCGAGAAAGATTCTCGGCAACAAGGTGGAACAGCAGCAGTCGGAACTGCTCAAGCAGGCGCAGAAGATCATACGTCTGAACGAGGGCATGATAGAATCGCTGGCCACGGCCATCGAATTCCGCAGCGGAGAATCCGGGGAACACGTGCGCCGCATTCACGACATTACGCGGCACCTTCTGCGGCATACGGATCTCGGCGAAGGACTGACGGAGGTGGACATAGAGCATATTGCTCTGGCTTCCATCATGCACGACGTGGGCAAGATCGCCATTCCCGACGCCATATTGAACAAGCCCGGCAGACTCACGCCGGAAGAGTTTGAAATCATCAAGACGCATACCACGAAGGGCGCGGAGCTGCTGGAAAAAATTCCGCAGCTGCGCGAGCATGAATCCTATCGGTACGCCTACGACATCGCCCGTCATCACCATGAGCGCTGGGACGGCAGGGGCTACCCCGACGGGTTGAAGGGCGATGAGATTTCCATCTGGGCCCAGATTGTGGCCCTTGCGGACGTGTATGACGCTCTGGTGAGCAAGCGCTGCTACAAAACGGCCTTTGCCCGCCAGGAAGCGCTGGACATGATTCGCGACAACAAATGCGGAGTCTTCAATCCGCGGCTTCTGGACAGGTTCTTCGCCGAAGAGGAAAAGCTTGCCAGATTGTATCCCCGAAGAAGTGAGGAAAACTGACCATGGACGCGAACGTCAGAAACATGCTGATCGAGGGCGGAATCAACGTTGACGAAGTGCTTGAGCGCTGCATGGGCAGTGAAGCTCTGGTGGCCCGTCTGCTGAAGAAGTTTCCGGCAGACGGCAGCTACGGCAAGCTGTCGGAGGCCGTCGACAACGGCGACGAGGCGGCGGCGCTGGAAGCCTCCCACACGCTGAAGGGCGTATGCGGCAACCTGGCCGTGTCGGAACTGTTCGGCCTGCTCGACAGGCAGGTGCAGCTTCTGCGCGCGCACGACATGGACGGAGCTGCGGCCGTCATGCCGGAGATCACCCGGACATATCAGGCTGCGGTTCAGGCTGTGGAGAAGGCGTTCAGCTGAGTTTAAAAGCACGCCTGTGAAACATTCCGTCGTCAAGCGGAGTGGCGGTTTTCCGGGAAGATGGGGAACACGCTGGTCTTCACAAGGAAACACACATGCGCTCCAGATTTTTTCCGTACGGAATATATTTTAATATCATTTTGTTTTTGCTGGTAGTGACGCTTTCCGGCCTGGGCATTCACGTCTTTCGGGACATTCTTCTCCGCAATGCCAGAGAACCACCGGAATGACGCTGGCCAGCAACTATGCCGCGGAAGAACGGAGCAATCTGGTCGTTTATGAAACGCTGCTGTCCTTCGGGACCACGTCCATCGACACGCGTCTCATGCAAGGCGACTCCAGATACATGATGACGTGGATGAAGATTTTCTTCGACCGGGTGCAGACCATCCTGGGCGAGAACGTCGTCAGTCCCTACATCATCCTTGACGGCGCCGTGGTGGATATGAAGGGCCATGTGCGAGAAGTGTTTTCCCCTGTGGATCCTACGGAACAGGACTGGTACGCCAGAGCTGTGGAGTCTCCGGGAAAGACCATTTTTACCGACGTTTATAAGGATCCTGCCACGGGCATGCCCGTGGTTACCGTAGCCCGCAAATGTCTGCGCTCGAATGCCGTGCTGGTGTTCGACCTTTTTCCGTATAATTTCAAGTTTCACATCACACCGCAGCATAAAAACCGGCGTCATGCGTTTTTCGTTTGCGACGGCAATGGAACATTGCTGTATAAAAATACGGTATTTTCATATCAGGACGTCAAACTTCAGGCATATGTAAGTCTGCTCCTTCAAAAGATACGGAATGGAGACTTTGCATCTCATACCTCCTATGTCATTGGTCTGGACGGCAATAGACGTTCCGTTTATTATTCAAAGATGTCCAATGGCTGGTACACCATTGTCACGGTGCCTCATGAGGAAATACTGAAAGAGGCAGATCTTCTTTTGTGGCTTTTCGTTCTTTCGACGGGAATATTTCTGATAGTTCTTCTGGTTCATTCCTGGCGATACATAAGGGCAAACAGACTCATGGAGCGCGTCAACGAGACCGTGAGGGTGCTGGGCGATTCCTATTATGCCCTGTATCGCGTGAATTTTACCAGGGAAACGTATGAGACCATAAAGCCTTCCGAGGTGGTGCAGCAGAAGCTGCCGCAGACGGGGCCGTACAGCGCGCTTTTGCAGGTGATCGTCGACGTCATCGAGCCGGACGCCCGTGAGGAGTATGCGCATAATTTTTCCTGTGAGAGCATCCGTTCGCTGGTGTCGCGAAGGGTTCGGGATTTCGGCGGAGATTTTCGGCGGCGCTTCGGCGAGGAATATCGCTGGGTCAGCATCAGGGTGCTTTTTGACGAAAAGCTCACGCCCGAAGAGGTGGTGCTCTGTTTCCGCGAGGTGGAGCAGGAAAAGCAGCAGCAGCTTCAGGAGAGAAAGCTGCTTCAGGACTCGCTGGAAAGCGCACGGCGGAACGAGAAGGCCAAGCAGGCGTTTTTCAGCAACATGTCGCACGACATGCGGACGCCCATCAATGCCATTACGGGCCTCTCCGAACTGGCCGAACGCTTTCTGGACGACAAGGAAAAAGTCAGGGACTACCTTGCCAAAATCGGCTACTCCAGCCGTCAGCTGAAAAGCCTGATAGACGACATCCTCAACATGTCGCGCATGGAGCAGGGCAGAATGTCCATGAACAACAGAGTCATGGATCTGCGGGAGTGCCTCCGGGACTGTCTTGAAACATATAAGGTGCAGGCCGACGCGGAACACAAGATTCTGAAGATTGATCTGAACATGGAACAGACGCAGGTTCTGGGAGATCCTGTGCGCATGGTGCAGCTTCTCAACAACTTGTTGTCCAACGCGTTCAAGTTCACCGCCGAGCACGGCGAGATCTCCGTGTCCGTTTCCCGCGCGGGTGAGAGCGAAGACAAGGACACCGTCAAATACCGCATAGTGGTGTCCGATACGGGAACGGGCATATCCAAAGACTTTCTGCCTCACATTTTTGAACCCTACACCAGAGAAGTCCGGTTCAGCGCGAAAAACGTGGCCGGCACGGGACTCGGCATGTCCATCACCAAGAATCTCGTGGAGCAGATGAACGGCGAGATAACGGTGGAAAGCGAGCTTTGCAGGGGCACGACGTTTACCATTGTGATTCCGTTTGCGCTTGCCGGAAAGGATTCGTTCCAGGACGCGGAGGCGAAGCCCGTGGATGAGCACCCCGAGCTTCTGCAGGGAAAGCGCATCCTGTTGGTTGAAGACAACATGGTGAACATGGAACTTGCAGCTGAAATGTTTGCCGTGCAGGGCATGGAGGTATCGCAGGCGTGGAACGGAAAAGAAGCCGTGCAGGCGTTTGCCGATTCGGAACCTTTTTATTTCGACGCCGTGCTCATGGACATGCAGATGCCGGAAATGGACGGATGCGAGGCAACAAGGGCCATACGGGCGCTGGATCGGCCCGATGCCCGCAGCGTGCTCATCATAGCCGTGACGGCGAACGCCTTTGCCGAAGACATAGCCGCCACCACGGCTGCGGGCATGGATATGCACGTGGCCAAACCCATAGATTTTAAAAAACTGTTTCAGATTCTTCAGACAAGTTTTGCCGGGAGACATTGAGAAGCTCATGCACGGGCGGTTGTTATGAAAAAAGACACCAGGCTTTTTTTTCTGGCCAGCATCTTCTGCGCTGTTTTTTGCATAGGAATATTTGTGTGGGGCTCGCTGTCCATGATCCGTCAGGGCGAGCAGGCCAGTCTGACGCTTGGTGAAATTTACATGAAGGCCATGAACTACCAGATGCAGCTTCATTTTCGCTCCATCATTGAGCTGAAAATCAAGCAGGTGGAAGGCATCGTGAACAAGACGCCCCCGGAAACGACCAGGGATCACAGCGAAAAAGCACGTCAGGAACTTCGTTCCAGCGCCGTACTGCGGAAATTTACGCATCTGGCCCTGTACGCGACCGACGGCACGGCCGAAGTCATTTTCGGAGAACCTGTTTCCGTCATGGATGAAGCCGCCTTTCTCCAGGCGTTGAACAGAGGGGAAAAGAATGTGGCTTCGGGCGTTACGGCTTCCGGCAGGGAACTCGTGATTCTCGGCGTTTCCGTAGGGTATCCCGTTTCGGAGGGCTACCCCATGAAGGACGGGAAGACCTGCACGGCGCTGGTGGTCGGTCTTCCGCTTGAGAGCATCAGCGACGCCATGTCTCTGAACTTGGACAAGTCCATGGTGTATTCGCACATCATCCGCAAGGACGGCAGTTTCGTCTTCCGCAATGTCGCCGTCAAGGCGGACAACTACTATACCTGGTTTGAGCAGGATGGGCATTTCGAGGGCAAGACCGCCGAGGAGATGGTTGCCGATCTCAAAGACAGCATCCGGAAGGGCGCCGAGCATACCATGTTCATGACCGTCGATGGAGAACTCCATCACGTGCATTGTTCTCCGCTGCCGAATTCTTCATGGTATCTGGTTACGGACATGCCGTACGGCGAGCTCGACAAGGCGGTGGAAGGCATGTGGAACGAGCGGTTTTTCACGGCGGTAAGCGCCGCGTTGCTGCTGCCGCTGCCCATTCTGGCGCTGTTTTTCTTTTATTCGAGAATTTCCAGGAGGCAGATTGCGGAGCTTGAAAAGGCCAGAGCTGAGGCCGACAGAGCCAACAGGGCCAAGAGCGAGTTCCTTTCCAATATGAGCCACGACATCCGCACGCCCATGAACGCCATCGTGGGCATGACGGCCATTGCTGCGGCCAACGCCGAAAATTCCGTGCTCGTTCAGGATTGTCTGAGAAAAATCACGCTTTCCAGCCGTCATCTTCTCGGCCTCATCAACGACGTGCTGGACATGTCCAAAATAGAAAGCGGCAAGCTTTCCCTCAATATGGACGTGGTCTCTCTTCGCGAAGTGCTGGAAGGCATAGTCGGCATCGTGCAGCCGCAGATCAAGGCGAAGAAGCAGCAGTTCGACATACACATCCACAATATTCTGTCCGAGAACGTCTATTCGGACAGCGTGCGGCTCAGTCAGGTGCTTCTGAATCTTCTTTCCAACGCCCTGAAGTTCACGCCGCAGGGCGGCTCCATCCAGATAACGCTGTATCAGGAAGATTCGCCGCAGGGTGAATGGTTCGCGCGCACGCATATATTGGTGAAGGATACGGGCATAGGCATGACGCCAGAGTTCCAGAAGAGGATTTTTGAATCCTTTGCCCGTGAAGACAATGCCCGCGTGCATAAGATTGAAGGCACGGGACTCGGCATGTCCATCATGAAGTACATTGTGGATCAGATGCAGGGAACCATAGAGATTCACAGCGAAGTGGACAAGGGCACGGAATTCCACATCACGCTGGATATGAAGAAAATCAACACGCAGAGTGAACAGATGCGTCTTCCCGACTGGAACGTGCTGATTGTGGACGACGATGCGGAATTGTGCCGGACGGCGGCCGGAGCCCTGACCGAAATGGGGACGACCGTGGAGTGGGCGCTGAGCGGCCGAGAGGCCGTCGTCATGGCCGAAGAGCGTCACCGTGAGGGGCGGGACTATCACGTGATTCTTCTCGACTGGAAAATGCCGGAAATGGACGGCCCCGCCACGGCCCGCAGGCTGCGTGAGATTCTGGGCAGTCAGGTGCCGGTGCTGCTGGTGTCGTCCTACGACTGGAGCGAAATAGAGCAGGAGGCGCGTCGCGCGGGGATTTCCGGATTTATTCCCAAGCCGCTCTTCAAGTCCACGCTGTTCCAGGGGATGAAGCCGTTCATGGACGTCGATGCAGGCCAGGTCGGCAGCGTGGATACGGGAATGGCGGATCTGGCCGGTCGGCGCATTCTGCTGGCGGAGGACAACGAACTGAACTGGGAAGTCGCCAGCGCCATTCTGGAAGAGTTCGGCTTCCTTCTGGACTGGGCCGAAAACGGCCAGGTCTGCGTGGACATGTTCGGCAAGTCGGAGCCCGGCTATTATGATCTGATTCTCATGGACGTCCGCATGCCGGTCATGAACGGATACGAGGCCACCAGAGCGATTCGGGCCATGGACAGGGCCGACGCCGACGTTCCCATCATCGCCATGACGGCCGACGCCTTTTCCGAAGACATTCATCAGTGTCTTGAAAGCGGCATGAACGCGCATGTGGCCAAGCCCCTGGACATCAAGGTGCTCATGCGGCTCATTCAGAAGTATATCCGGTAGGAAGTTGCAGAGAGGCTGCCTCTCGCCTCCGGCGCGGAAGTTTGCGCCGGAGGCGTCGTTGCCGACGAGAGGCGACGCGGCAAGAAAAGCCGCTTTTGGAAAAAGGCAATGATTTCGTCATGTCTGCTTCATGCTGCCGTCATGATTTCTTTCTATGTTTGCCCCGTACGCGATGTTTCCGCAGAAAAGATCCGCTGGAAACGTCCGGAGCAGTTTCCCGGGGAAACTGCCATGCATCCACCGAAGAGGATGCTGCGCAAGGGGCGTGCGACCGCTGTCAGTTGCAGTGCGAATGCGCCTTGAAGCGTGTAGGTTTTGAGCCGTGAAGAGCTCGGAGCTTTTAACGTAAACCGCTCTCAAGGGGGCATACATGACTGTTGTCGGAAACAGGATGGTTCGTTTTCGCGTTGTTGCAACGCTGCTGCTGGCTCTTGTGGTTTCTGCCGTATGGCATACGGGAGCCTATGCGGATGTTGTGCAGATTGTTTATACTTCCGATCAGCATTACGGCATTTCCCGCAAGGCTTTCCGGGGCAGGAAGCAGGTTCCCGCGACGGAGGTCAATGCGGCGCTTGTGGCTTCCATCAACAAGCTGCCCGGGCTGGTGCTGCCGCCGGACGGCGGCGTGATGGCCGGCAAGCCCGTCGAGTGGATAGACTACGTCATTTCCACCGGCGACATCGCCAACAGAATGGAAGGCTCCAGGGAAAAGGCTCCCATGACGGCAACGGAATGCTGGAACGTCTTCATGGAACAGTACGGCAAGGGGCTTGCCGTCAAGGACCGCAAGGGACAGCCCGCCGAGCTGCTCGCCGTGCCCGGCAACCACGATATGACCAATGCCGTGGGCTTTTTCCGCCCCATGTATCCCGAGAAGGACAACGGCGCACTCCGCGCCATGCTGGAAAGATCCACGGGTAAAAAGGTGCCCGCCTCCTTTGATCCCTATGCGCAGCCTGTGGTGTTCAGCCGGGAAAAGGGCGGACTGCATCTTCTTCTCATGGGCATATGGCCGGACACCGCCAGCCGTGCCTGGATGGAAAAGGAATTGAAGAAGATGCCCGCAGGTCAGCCCGCGCTGCTCTTTACGCATATGCCTCCGAATCTTACCGCCAACCGCCTGACCAATCCCAACGGCGACCACGGCCTTTCCGCGAAGGACGGCTTTGAAAACCTGACGCCGGACGTGTCGAGCGTGCGCAGCGTCAAGGAACGTCCTCTCCGCGAACATCGTGAGCTGGCGGATTTTCTCAAGGCGCATTCGGCCATTCGGGCGTATTTCCACGGGCATGAGAACTTCAACGAGTTTTATGACTGGCAGGGCCCGGATTACACGATTTCTCTGCCGACCTTCCGCGTGGATTCCCCGATGAAGGGCGACGTTTCCGCCGGAGATGAGACGGAGCTTTCCTTCCTGCTGATTTCCGCGGATACGGACACGGGAAAGATGACGGTTCGCGAAGTGCTGTGGAACACCAACGCATCCGATATGATGACCTGGGGTCAGACGCGCACGGTTTCCATCGCTGTGGATGAGGCAAAGAAGTAGTCTTCCGATCAGGATCCGTTTTTTCAGGGCATGATCGTTCTATGCAGGCGATCATGTCCTTCGTGTTTAACGGTTTTTGGACCTTGTCCGCCGCTGCGCCTGTTCGGGAAGACGCCGAAAAACGAAGCGGATCTTGCCGGAAGGGAGCAGCGGCCGTTGATCCGCGGCAGTTTTCAGGGCGACGATGTTGGAAATCGGCGTCCGCATGTTGAAAAAGGAAATCTCCCTGTACGGATGGGGAGATTTCCTTTTCGGCGTTAATGGCGTTGTTGCAGGAAAGGGGGACAGTCTCGCGAAAGGCGAAGTCTGTTCTGCGACGTTGATCAGTCGGATGCAGAAGCCCGGGACATTTCATTGACGCGTTTTGCCAGCGCGCGTCCCCAGGGTCTGGAAATACAGTGGCTGCACAACTTGAGGCAGAGGCCGTTCCAGGCTTCTTCCGCCGCTTCCAGCGTGGATTCCTGCGGGCCGGACATGCCGCAGGTTCGACACCCGACGGAGTAGAACTTGCCCAGAACGTCGATGATGCCGATGTCGGTTGATGCACAGTAGGGACAGGCGTGCTTGGTCATGCTGTGAATCCTCAAATACATGGTGGAAGGAAAAGAGAGCGCGATTATATCTCAGAAAAGCGCGGTTGACGAGTGTAAAAAAAATCACGATTCACGCCGGAAAAAAGACTTGCTTCTGTTTTTTCTAAAAAAACTTACGGGAAAATCAAAAGGTTGTTCCGATGGCAGAACTGACGGAAAAGAGCGGAACAACAGCGCGCCAATGTCTGCTTTACGCTGGGAAAAGCTGCTTTTGGAACATGTTTCGTGAGCATGAAAGCGGTTTCACATGACGGGAGAGCTCCGAAGAGAAGAGCACAGGGCGCAGACGCGGGGAGGAGCAGAGCAGTCTGCTCCTTGATAACGGTCCTGAGAAACGGAATGTTTCTGCAACAGACCGCGCAGGTTGGAACATGACGTGCGAAGGTAAAGGGAAAGCGTGCGTCATTTGTCGAGGGAGATTTTTCTGTGCCATAGCTGGGGAGGGCGCGTCTTCCGGCCGTGATGGCGGAGGCAAAAAAGGTCGAAGACATCGTGCCGAAAAGAAGTTTGTTCAGGAAAACGCTAGACTTCTCCAGAAGATGACACGGCATCCGGAGAAAAACGCCGGAGCGGCAGGAACAGGTCATATTCTGTCCATGCACCTGTGGACGGTCCTCGTCATCGCGCTGGTTCGGATGATTTTTTCTGCTATCATTCGCAGCGGAAACAGGAAAAAGGCAGGAATTGCGGAGGAAAAATTGCCGACGGCATGCCCGCGGAGCATTCGCACTCTTGCCGATGTCGTCGAAGACGGCACGACGGCGGCAGACGTCGCCCCGGAGGCCGCGAAAGGCGTCAACATCAATCATTGACCGAGGAGAGTTCATGGATCGCTTTGTTTACATACACGGATTTAATAGCAGTGCGCGGAGTCTTTCCGGTCAGAAGCTGAGCGATCTGCTGAACGCAAAAGTGATCTGCCCCGAGTACGACTATGCCCGACCGTTTTCTGAATGCATGGCTTCCATTCGGCGTCAGATTGTCGAAGCTGTGGACGAAAACAACGACAGAATATGCGTCATGGGCTCTTCTCTCGGCGGTTTTTATGCCCTGCAGCTGAGACTGCCGTCCATCATGCACGTCGTGGCATGGAATCCCGTGGTGTTTCCTGCGTTGCAGCTTGCGCAGTTTCTCGGCCGCAATACGCGCTTCAGCGACGGGCAGGAATGGGAGTTTACCCGAAGCATAATGCTGAGCTACGCCCAGAGCCCCGATCCCCGTCCGTGGCGGAATGAAATGTGGTTTCGGGAAGAGCGTCGGGAGCGCGGCATGACGAATGACGCGTCCTGCGAGAGGATCGATCATGAGCGGGCGTTTTCGAGCTGCGCCGGAGAAAGAACGGCGATGTCGGCCGGAGCTTCGGTCCTGCAGGATGGGCCGGACGTGCCTCGCCGGGACATTTTCCTCGGCGACAGCGATGACGTGCTGGATGCCGATCTCACGCGCGCCTTCTGGCAGCACAGCGCCGTGCTTCACGATATTGTTTCCGGGCATCAGATTGTTGACTATTCGCATGCCGAAGCATTGCTGAAGAAAGGCAAGCTGCTGAACGATTTTTCGGACTGGAAGGCGGGCGAAGAGTGGTGCGTGCCGTTTCTGAAGGGCGGAGCGTTCAGCATGGCCGCCTTTTTCGAGCCCGGGGAGGATATGGAAAACGTGTGCAGACTGCTCAGCGTGGCCGAGGCGGACTATCTGGAGTTGCACGGGGAGAAGAACGGGGCTCCGCGTGATTTCCTGGGCGTGTTTTTTTATCCGAGGCATGAGGCCAGAATGAAAAGGCTGATCGCCGGTCTGGTGAGACATGGCGGAAAGAAGCGCTATCTGCTGCTCCGGGCAGATGGGCGTGTCTTGCGGCATCAGGTGGCGTCGAATTATCTGATGGACTCCGAAGTTCACGCGCGTCCTTCGGAGCGGAACGTGGCGGCGTTTCTTCGGAACGCGTTTCCGGGCTGGCAGGGAAAGACGCTGGAATGGCGCGAGCGCAGGAAGACAAGTTCCTTTAATCAGGCCGTGGCGCGTTCTCATTTTGCGGCGCTGTGGAGCAGGGAAGTCGATCCCGTGGAAGCGTTTGAACGCAGCGTTCATGCGGCGGATGGTCAGGAGGGGCGGAGGAATTAATCTGAAACTGCGTCGAAGATCCGTAACCATGCGTTGTTGCTCCGCCGAAGTGCAGGTCGGATACGACGGGGTGATGTCGTCTGCCTGGCGGACTGTGCGCTCGGCATGCGTCGGGAGCACAGTTTTTTTACCGGCGCGGCGCGAAACGCTCAAAAAGCACGGTGTGCCGTCATACCCGTCAACAGGCAGGGGGGATTCTCGGTAGCATCTCAAGTCGGTCTGGACTATCATGAGCAGGCATGCCGCAGTACTCATGCTTCGGCGCGCAGCGCGTATCGGAGTCCCCGGGGCGTTGTTGCTGCCCGCAGCATGATGGGCGGCGTCCGTTTTATGAGGAGAAACGCTGCCATGGCCATGATGATTCCGCCCGGTCCGCCCGGGGACGCCACCCTCGGAGAAAAGCGGCTTTACCGTCTTTTTGAAAAACTTCCCGTGCTTTTTACTGCCTGGATCAATCCTTCTCTTGATGGAGTCACGGCCGATCTCATTCTTTATGCGCCGAAGAACGGACTCATTGTCTTCGAGGTCAAGGATTGGACGCTGGATCAGGTGATTTCGGCGGACAGAAACGAGGTTCAGCTTCGTGTCGGCTGGGAGGTGGTGAAAAGGACCTGTCCTCTCGGCCAGACACGGATGTACCTGAACCGTCTGAAAGCCATGTTTCAGCGACCGGGAGAGAAGTTATTTCTGCTTCCGCTGCAGTGCGGCGTCGTGTTCCCAAACATGCGCCGAGCTGAATTTATGCATCGCCGGAGTCATGACGTGAGCATACAGGAGCTTGCCGACCCCGCAACCACGCTGTTCGGGGATGATCTTGACGCTCTGGAGCAGGCGCACGACAAAGGGGGCTTCTTTCAGCAGTTTCTTGACGTTCATTTTGCGCGGCCTTTTGCCTACGAGCACAGCGCCGGTCTTGTGCAGATCGTCAGGAAAAAACTGGGACAGAGCGTGATTGCAGCGCTTCCCGCCCGGGACTGGAAGCGGGAGGAAAAGACGCTTGTCGCACTTGACGAAGAACAGGAGCATCTGGCGCTTCAGCTGCCGGCTGGCCGACGTCTTCTTCGCGGTCCGGCGGGCAGCGGCAAGACGCTCGTTCTTGTCCGGAGGGCCGAGGAGCTTTTGAAAAAGGGCAAGGGCGGCCCCATACTGTTTTTATGCTATAATCATGCGTTCGCCGGGTATCTTCGCAGACTGCTTTCGGAAAAGGGTGTTCCTCTCGGCCCGGAAGGCGTGGACGTCGTGCCGGTGTTCGATCTCATGGCCCGCATGCTCGGCGGGCGTCTGGAGGAGAAGGCGCATTCCGAATACTATGAGACGATAGCGGATCTGGTGGTGGAAGAACTGGAAGCCGGAAGAGCGCTTCCCGGATCGTGGAGCGCCGTTCTTGTGGACGAAGCTCAGGATTTTTCCGCAAAGATGGTGCAGTTCGTCAAGCTGCTGCTTCCGCAGGGGGCCTCGCTGCTGGCGGCCATGGATGCGGATCAGCATTTGTACGAGAACAGCGCTCCCGATGCCTGGCGTGATATTCCCGGTATAAAGACGTTCACGCTGAAAAAGCGATATCGTTCCACGCGTCAGATCATGGCCTTTGCCGCAGACTGGCTTGATGCCGACGAGTACGTGTCCGACGAGACTCTCGGCGTTATGGAAGGAGAGATGCCGGAAGTCCGCCATGCTTCCGACAAGCAGGAGGCTGCCGCCTGGGCGGCCGCGGAACTGAGCGAGCGGCGACGGTCCGGTTTGTCTCAGGGGAATATGGCCGTGCTGTACGCCAAAACCGACGGCGATCTTCCGCAGCGGCTTTTGCGGGAGACGGCCCGGCTCGGCATGATGGCCGTATGGCCGGCGGAAGATACCAGAGCCAAGCGGCGCTATGACATCACGGTGGATTCCGTCACGATATCGACCATTCACAGCATGAAGGGCATGGATTTTGCGCACGTGACGCTGATTTTGCCGCGCAGTCTGGCACAGGGGCGGGAAAAGTCGCTTTTGAAGGATATCCCGGCCCGGCGCGACGCGTGGGAAAAGAGAAGAAAACAGCCGGGACAGGACGATCCCAAGAGCTGGCTGTTTCGAGCGCTTGTGTATGTCGGCATGACCCGGGCGAGGCAAAGCCTGTCGGTCATCTGGTATGAGGATGGGGCGAAAACGGCGACTCCGGACCACCGATAGATGTCCAGCCATTGGATGGTTGCCGCGATGCCGGGGGAGGCTCGGTTCGGTGGGGAGGCATAGGCATGCGCGATACTGCGGCAGGGCGCTGTGGGCAGCATGTTGCGGCCTCGACGTTTGCAGGGACGAAGGGTTCTTTCCCGGCAGGGGAGACCGACGTCAGGCGGCCTGACATGGAATATGGGGGGGGGGAGCGTTTCAGAAAAGCAGGGCCGTTACATGTATTGAAATGTCGTTACAGACCACGCCACTGCAAGAGAATGCGGCATCACTCGCGTCGTTTTGGCCTGTTCCGAGGGTATGGGAAAGAGGTCCGGAAGCTTGAATCTTAGTTTTTTATACGAGACAAATAATTAAAGTATTCCTTTAAGGATAACGAAGCATGTCGATGCCTGCCGGAGAGAAAAACAGCGGCCGGTCATTGTCTTTGAAAAAGTCCGGCAGAAATGCGGTTGAGCAGAACACGTTTTTGAGGCAGGGCGAAGGGACTTGCTTGACGAAAAATATTTTGATATCGAAATAAAAAACAGCGCAGGAGCGATCATGAAAAGTTATCCCGGTTTTTCCGTGTCCCCGTCGACGTCCCATACTCATCTGGAGAAGCGTCGCGTGGAACTGTCAAAGGGCGTATGGGCGTTTATCGGCTACAGTTCGTCGAATTTTGCGGCCATAGCATCGGAACACGGCTATATCATGGTGGATACGGGCGACAACGTGCCTCTGGTGCGTCAGGCTCGCAGGGAGATCGAAAGTCTGACGGCGGGACGTCTTCAGGGAATCGTGCTGACGCACAGTCACCTCGATCATCGATGCGGGGGCTCCGTGTTTCTCGAAGATGCGGGCGATGTGCCCATCTGGGGGCATTATGCCTTCGGCACGGAAGCGCGCGACGGCAAGGGGCTGGAAACGATACTTGGTCGGCGCACCCGTCGGCAGTTCGGCTTTGATATTCCGACGGCCATGTACACGCAAAACGCCATGCTTCCGCGTTTTGACGAAGAAGTTCCGGCCGTGCCGATTTCTCCCAACACTCCGGTGCAGGAAGGGCGCACGAAGCTTGACGTGGACGGAGTCACGCTGGAGCTGTACACGATTCCTACGGAGAGCGCAGACATGGTCGTGGTATGGCTGCCGGAACAGAAGGTGCTTTTCGGCGGCGACACGGCGTACGGCAGCTTTCCCAATCTTTATCCTTTGCGCGGCGGAGCTTATCGGGATGTGGAGCGTTGGGCGCGCGGCGTGCGCAGACTTATGGATTTCCCTGCGCAGGCTCTGCTGTGCGGGCACAATCTGGCGCTGTTTGGAGAGGAAATTTCTGATTTTCTGGAGCATTATGCGCAGGCTTTGGAATACGTTCATGCAACGACCATTCGCGGCATGAATGAAGGCATGGGCGTTGATGAACTGGCAGCGACCATAGAGCTGCCTGAAGAGCTGCGGGACTATCCGTATTTGAAAGAATTTTATGGTGCCGTGCCGTGGGCGGTACGAGCTGTTTTTGCCGCCAAGGTCGGCTGGTTTGACGGCAATCCCACGCATGTGATTCCCCTGACGCCGCGCGAGGAGGCGGAAAGGATGGCGCGCCTGGCCGGAGGTGAGGAGAAGCTCATGATGGCGGCCCGCGCAGCGCTGGCAGAAGGGGACTGGCGTTGGGCCTGCCGACTTGCGGACTGTCTGCTGGCTCTTGGAGCGGGGCATGAAGTCGAGCTTCTCAAGGCTGATGCCCTGGAAGCTCTCAGTCATGACATTCTGCCCATTACCGGCATTAATTATCTTCTCACCTGTGCTCTTGAATTGAGAAAAAACTAAGAGCCGCGTTATCGTGAGAGCATGTGAGAAGCGGCAGGCGCGAGGCTTCCCCTTTGGCGGCGTGATGTCGCTGCGGCAGTGCCGATGACACATGCCTATCCGAGAGGCCGGGAAGGCAAGACGTCCTGCACAGGGAAGCTTTTCCGCCTCTCGGAATTTGAATTTAAAGAGCAGGTGAGCTTTTTCGGTCTTCCGAGAGACGCCTGCCCATGCTGCCTGCGCCGGAGAATCCTTGGAAATCGGTTTTCATACGGGCTTCAGACGTATTTGAGGACGAGCGCCTGCAACAGGTCAGATATTTTCATCTGGAGCCTGACCGTCGTGTGCCGGCCACCGGCATTCGGTAAGCTCCATGTGGGTGAATACTGCCCGGAAAGAGGAATCTTCCGGGCTGCAGGCATAGACGCCGAAACGAATTTCATCCTTTGCGTCAAAGAGATGGCAGATGCGCATTTGATGAAAGACACTCCCGTCTTCAGAACATTCGATGCAGAAGTCGTCTTCTCTGCAGCTCAGACGGTACCACATGGACTTTACAGTTGCGGGAATTTCGGTGGTGGCCCAGTCGGAATATCCTCGATTCGTGACGACGCTGCCGAGATGCTGAAAAAACTCGTTTTCATACTCGACGGAAGCCTTCAGCCAGTTTTCGCTGTTCAGGTACAGCACTACGCCGCACTGATCAAAGCGATGCTTGCTTTCGGTAAATTCGGTTTTTACCGTAAAGGAAAAGAATTTTTCTTTTGTGGACATTTGAAGAACGGGCGCATTGTCATTGCGGAAATGATAATAGGTCCGCTGCCATAAATCCGTATGCGGCTTTGTCGTTATTTCGATGCGATCCTGCGAGACCTCGTAGTGCAGAGGCTCTCTTGTCCATTTCAGATGGGTGACGTCGAAGTTCATGTGCATGCCTCACAGCGATGGGAAAGAAGATTTTTTATACTGAAAGATGAGCCTGCGAAAATACGATACGGTGCTTTCGACAAGAGACAAGGCTCTGCTGAGGTCATCTATTTAAAGATAACAATGAGGGACCTTGTCGGCAAGCCTGTGCGGTGCATTTCCGATGACTGAGCGCCCTGTACTTGTTTTTTTGCGTTTTTTTTGACGCCAAAAAGACCGTCTTTGGATACATTAATGTTTTATAATTGGGAATAATTCTCGATTATAGAGGCATGTCCGGATGCCGGTAAGGCGGGCAACGGGGCTCGCGGGATGACCTGCTTTTACTAGTATTGTCATTTCTACAAAAATGGGAATCACACAATTTTCGAAATAGTATTGTGAAATTGAATACATATGTGAAAGCACATGACTGTGAATGCTGTTTTCTGCGTTCGTGATTCTTTTAAGAAGCGCTAAAACTGATGAAGGTGATATTGCTCCGCATAGGCCGTGGACTCCCGGGCCTTGTCCAGAAGCCAGTTGTGGAAGGCCCGCACCTTGGGACGCAGTATGCTCTTGTGTGTGGTGAGAATGTAATAGGTTTGCGGGGCAGGGAAGACAAGATTGAAGGGAACGATGAGTTCCCCTTTATGCAGCGCTTCCCGGAGCAGCCATTCGCGTCCCAAGGCCACGCCGAAGCCCTGTTTTGCGGCAATGATGGTCAGTTCCGCTCTGTCGAAGCTGTAGCCGGAGTGGAGCGGCAGGCCCGTAATTCCGGCCCACTTGCTCCAGATTTCCCAGCCCAGATAGTAGGGAAGGTTTGCCGCATTCGATGTTTCGTGGATCAGCGTGCAGTTCTTCAATGCCTCCGGATGTTCTATCAGATTATGCTCCAGCGCGTATTCCTTGGTGCAGACGGGCATGAGCTTGTCGCTGAGCAGCGGCGTGGCGTGCAGTCCTGAGGAAATGGATTCTCCGCAGTAGATGGCAAGATCCAGATTTCTGTCCTGTTTTTCAAGACCGAGAGGCGTGTTGTCGCTCAGTATGTGCAAAATGATCTCCGGATGCCGGTCTCGGAAGTCGTTCAGACGAGGCAAAAGCCAGCAACCGGAGATGGAAGGGGCACAGGCGATGAACAGATCTCCTCTGGATTCTTCTTTTTTAATGTTTTTGATGGCCTCATCTATCTGATTAAAACTGCTCTCCAGAGCATTATAGAGCGTGTTTCCTTCTTCGGTGAGAATTATTTTACGCGTCATCCTGTAAAAAAGTGGGAAACCAAGTTCTTGTTCAAGACTGTGAATGCGATGACTCACGGCACTTTGGGTAATGCAGAGCTCTTCAGAAGCCTTTGTGAAACTCAAGTACTTTGCTGTCACAAGAAAAGTATACAAAAATTGATTTGACAGCGAAAAATTATTGCTCATTGAATCAGCGCTCCTTGGCAATAGTGGCAGGAAATACCCTGCATGAAGATAAAATTATACGTTCAGGCTAGAGCATTTATCCCAATTTTTCATATAATATATTGAATTTATTTATTATATTTATATAATTTCAATGCCGTCGTCATGGGGTGTTGCACTCACAACTTTTTTTCTTTTTCGTGTTATTCTGTCGATGTCGGCCCCGGGATAATTTTGAATTTCTCATATCGATTTTTGTCATATACATAAATTTGATTAATGTATAGATGAAAAATCTTAGCTTGATAATAAAAGTTCATTTTTCTAAATAATAACGTATGGCATAAGTTTAGTCATTTTTTTAGGTAGTTGACGACTTATCGCCGGATTCGGAAGAGGTTGTTAAGAAGGTCTTCATCGAAAAATCACCTTGAGATATGTTGTCATGGAGAAATGAAAATGAGCAGTTCCGTCTTGTTTACTCCTATAAAAATCAATAGGATGACTTTGAAAAACCGCATCGTCATGCCGGCCATGGCTTCCTATCATGCCGCCGTCAACGGTGAGGTGACGGATAAGCTTATTCGATATCATGCTGAACGCGCCAAAGGCGGTGCGGCCATGAATATCGTTGAAGCAACGTATGTGGCGCGGAGCGGAAACAGCTTCGATCTGGGACTTGGTATTTCCGACGACTTCATGATTAAAGGACTTTCCAAATTGACGGAAGCCGTGCATCAGTATGACGGCAAAATTGCCATTCAGCTGCAGCACGGCGGTCGCTTCGGCAATCCCCCCACTTCCGGCAAGCCCCGCATGCTTGTATCCATGATTCCCGGTCTTGCTCCTTCGGAAAATGCCCGCGTCATGGACGCCGGCGATATCGAAGAGCTCGTGGAAGCCTATGCCCGTGCCGCGGGCAGAGCCGTTGAGGCCGGTTTCGACGCCGTCGAGCTGCACGGTGCGCATGGCTACCTTATTAATCAGTTCCTCTCTCCGCTGACTAACCGTCGCGACGACTGCTACGGCGGTTCTCTGGAAAATCGTCTGCGCTTCCCGCTGGAAGTACTTGCCGCCGTTCGCAAGCAGGTCGGCGACGATTATCCCGTGCTTTTCCGCTTCAGCATGATGGAGTTCATGCCCGGCGGCATCGACATGGATCAGGCTGTCTCCATTTGCCGCGCCATGACCGATCACGGCGTGGACATGCTGAATCTTTCCATCGGCATCGGTGAATCCGTGGAATACATCATTCCGCCGGCCAGTGTGCCGGACGGCTGGAATGCGGACAGAGCCGCAGTCATCAAGAACGCCATCGGCTCCCGCATTCCCGTGGCGGTTGTCGGCCGCATCTGCAACCGTAGAACGGCGGAATCCATCGTCGACTCCGGCAAGGCGGACATCGTAGCCATGGGCCGGGCCCTTTTGGCCGATCCCTTCCTGCCGAAGAAGCTGGCGGAAGGACGCGATGAGGAAATCCTTCCCTGCATCGGCTGCAACGAAGGCTGCACCGGAATGCTCAATGAGTGTCGTCCCATCTCTTGCGCCGTGAATCCCCGCACCGGATATGAGGGCGATTACCCCATGGACCCGGCCGCCGTTTCCAAGATCATTGCCGTCGTCGGCGGCGGCCCTGCCGGCTGTGAAGTGGCGCTCACCGCGGCCTGTCGCGGACACAAGGTCGTGCTGTTTGAGGCCGGTTCCCGTCTGGGCGGTCTGGCCAATGTGGCGGCGCTTCCTCCGGGAAAGGGCGTGTATGCGACGCTGGGAGCCTATTATGCCGGAGCTCTTGCCCGGGCCGGAGTGGATGTGAGACTGAACACCCGTGCCGACGTTGAGACTCTGCGGGCCATGCATGCGGATCATATCGTGGTGGCTACGGGCGGGGTGCCCATTGTGCCGGGATTCTGCCGTGGCGCGGAATATGTGCTTGCTCAGGACATTCTTGAAGCAAAAGTGCAGGCCGGAGCAAAGTGCCTTGTCATAGGCGGCGGCCTGGTGGGCAGCGAAACCGCGGAATTCCTTGCCGATCAGGGAAAGGCCGTCACCATCGTCGAACTGCGCGACACCATTGCCGCCGACATGGAATACAAGACCCGGCAGATGCTCATGCCGCGCCTTGCCGAACTTGGCGTGGTCAGCATGACGGAAACGGAAGTTCTTTCCGTCTGTGCAGGCGGGGAAGTGCGCGTGAAGACTCCCTACGTGGAAAAGACGCTCTCCGGTTTCGACACCATCGTCGTTGCCCTGGGCTACCGGCCCGACACGACGGTATGTTCCGAGCTGGCGGCCGCCGGTCTGGACTTCGTTCGCGTCGGCGATTGCAAGAAGGTTGGAAAAATCATCAACGGCGTCTGGGATGGTTTCCATATCGCATACAATTTCTAATACGACAGCCTGGAGCTAGTGTCTTCTGCTCCTGAACCATGAATGAACAGATTCCATGGTTCAGGATGCAGAAACAATAATAAATTATGAAGTCGGCATCTGAATAATACGGATCCTGGTGTTAGGAGGTGTTTATGTCGTTATCATTCAGTCGAGAATCACTAAAGCCAGTAGTCACTGTAGTTTCTATTATACTATGTGCTTTTCAGATATACTTCACTGGCGGTTTTGGTGTGACCGATACGCATATTCTACGAGGCACGCATCTCAGCCTCATCGCCATATTGACGTTCATGCTTATACCTCCTGTCAAGGTGAAGCCGGGAGAGAAGGAAAATCCTCTCTTTCTGGTTATGGATCTGGTGTTGATTGCGATTTCCATAGCCATCAATATTTATGTGTTTCAGCATGCGGAAGAGCTTGCAGAACGGCTGAAATATATCGATGAGGTGACGAATCAGGATATTTTCTACGGCACCTGCCTCATCATCGTCACGCTGGAAATCACCCGTCGCACGTCCGGCTGGGCGCTTGTCATCATCTCCGGCGCTTTCCTCGCCTACGGCATATGGGGACAGTATATGCCCGGCGGCCTCTCGCACAACGGCATTTCCTACGACAGACTCATTGAACAGCTCTTTCTGCTGACCGACGGCATCTACGGCGTGCCTCTGGGCGCTGCGGCAGGCATGATCTTTGCCTTCGTCATGTTCGGCGCATTCCTTGAATGCTCGAACATGAGCTCGGTGTTCATGTCGCTTTCCTGCCTGCTGACCCGCAACGCCAAGGGCGGCCCCGCCAAGGTGGCTATTTTTGCCTCGGCTCTTTTCGGCACCATCAATGGTTCCGCGGCTTCCAACGTGTACGGCACTGGCACGTTCACCATTCCGCTCATGAAGAAGGTCGGCTATGCGCCGCACTTCGCCGGCGCCGTGGAAGCCGTGGCCTCCACCGGCGGTCAGATGATGCCCCCCATCATGGGCGCGGCCGCCTTCATCATGGCCGACGTGGTCGGTGTGAGCTATCTCACCATCGCCAAGGCAGCGCTGATTCCTTCCATTCTCTACTACTTCACGCTGTACGTCTGCATCCATCTGGAAGCCGTGCGCAAGAACATGGGCACCATTCCCGCCGAAATGGTTCCCCAGACGTCCGAAGTGGTTCGTCGTCTCTACTACATGTTCCCGCTGGTGTTCCTCATCACCATCCTTCTGATGGGACGCAGCATCATCGCGTGCGCCTTCTATGGCACGCTGAGCATCATCGCCCTCAGCGTGTTCAGAGAAGAAACCCGCTTCACCTGGAAGCGCTTCCTGTACGCCCTTGAGCTTTCCGCGAAGAACTCCCTCATGGTGTCCGCAAGCTGCGCCTGCGCCGGCATCATCATCGGCATCGTGTCGCTCACCGGCATCGGCTACAAGTTCATCCTCGTCATCACGGAATTTGCCGACGGCAACCTGCTGCTCCTGCTTGTTCTGCTCATGTTCACCTGCATCGTACTCGGCATGGGCCTTCCTACCGCGCCCGCGTACATCATCGTGGCCACTCTTGGAGCTCCCGCCCTCATGAAGGTGGGCGTCCCCGCGGTGTCTGCCCATATGTTTGTGTACTTCTACGCCATCTTGTCGGTCATCACGCCACCGGTATGTCTGGCCGCCTACGCCGGTGCGGCCATAGCAGAGGCAAACGCCATGGAGACCGGCGTAACATCCATGAAGCTCGGCATTGTGGCGTTTGTGGTGCCGTTCATGTTCGTGTTTGAACCTGCGCTTCTCATGGAAGGCTCCTGGACGGAAATCGGCATTGCCGCGGCCTCGGCCATCGTCGGCGCCATCAGTCTTGCCGGCGGACTCCAGAACTGGCTCGTCTGCCGCTGCTACATCTGGGAACGGCTTATTCTTGTCCTTGGCGGTCTGATGCTGCTTTACCCCGGCGTGCTGACCGACATGGCCGGACTGGGCTGCCTTGCCCTGGTGTTCCTGCTTCAGAAAATACGCACGCGCAAAATCTGCGCCGCGTAAGGTCATACCGTCCATTCATCTCTAAATTTGGAGGATCCTATGCGTAAACTGTTGACTGCCGCCGTCATGATGCTCTCGGTCACCATGCTCCCGTTTGCCGGGCACGCAGCCGAAAAGACCAAGCTGACTGCCGTTTCCGGCCCCGTCTCCGGCGGCTGGTACCTTGGCATGGGGCTTGTGGCAAAGGCCTTCACGGATGCCAATCCGAACTATGAAGTGACCATGCTGCCCGGCAGCTCCATGTCGAACGTGGCCCTGCTGGAACAGAGAAAGGCAGATATCGGCATCGGCATGCATCCTACCGATCTTGCCGCCATCGAAGGTCGTGCCCCGTTCAAGAAGACCTATTCCAATATTTCCGCCATCGTCAATCTTAACGACACCGCGCCTCTGCATTTCGTCGTTACCAAGGAATCCGGCATTACCTCCATCGAGCAGATCGTGAAGCAGAAGATGCCCATCCGTCTGTCTCACGGCGCGGTTGGCAGCTCCGAACACACCTACTTCGGCTGGGTGCTTGAAGCCTACGGCGCCTCCTACAAGGACATCAAGAGCTGGGGCGGCAAGCTGTACAACAACAATTTCGACGACGTCGTCAACATGATGAAGGACGGCCAGCTCGACGCCATCGTCTGGGTCGGCCCCGGCGAATCCTGGTTCTTCACCGAACTCGTGCAGTCCGTGGATCTCGTGTGGCTGCCCATCGACAAGAAGGTCATCGACACCGTGTCCAAGAAGTTTGGTCTGTATCCCGGCACCATTCCCGCCAACCTGTTCAAGGGCCATGTCGGCAAGAATATCGACACCGTGGCCACCTGCAATGAAATCATTGTCCGTTCCGACATGGATGAAGATGTCGCCTACAACATCACCAAGGCCTTCATCACCAACATCGACGATATCCGCAAGGGCAATGCGGCCTGGGCCAACTGCTCGGCTGAAAAGGCCGGTCTGGACACCGGTGCTCCTCTGCATCCCGGCGCCGCCCGCTACTACAAGGAAGCCGGTCTGATCAAATAACTCACAACATCCGCGGGGAGTTTTTCAACTCCCCGTCACAAAAAGGAGTACTTCTCATGATTATTGATTTCCGTGCCCGTCCTCCGTATAAGAGCTATCTTAATCTGAGCCTTTACAAGCCCTGGCGTCCGCTTCCTGCCGATCCTGCCGAATGGGGAGCCTTTGAGCTGGGCCGCGAACCCAACGTCACTGCCGACGCCCACGACATGGATGCCTTCATCAAGGAAATGGACGACAACGGCATCGTGAAGGCCGTGCTCATGGGGCGTCATGCCGACGACTTCGGCGTGGTGGACAACAAGGACCTGTATGAGCTGACGCAGAAGTATCCCGGTCGCTTCATTCCCTTCGCCGGCATTGATCCCTGTGATCCCGACGCCGTGGAAGAAGTGGAACGCTGCCTCTCGCAGTGGGGTTTCAAGGGCATCAGCGTCGATCCCGGCTGGCTCAATCCTCCGCTTATGGGCGACGATCCCGTCTTCACTCCCATTTATGACAAGTGCCACGAGCTCGGCGGCATTCTGGTCATGAGCGTGAGCGCGGCTCTCGGCCCGGATCTCACCTATTCCGATCCGGTCATCGTGCAGCACGTTGCCAACCGTTATCCCGACATGAAGATTGTTGTGGCTCATGCCTGCTGGCCTCATGTTGAACGCATGCTCGCCGTGGCCATGCGTTGCCCCAACGTGTATCTGGTGCCGGACTGCTATGTGTACATCGACTGCATGCCTTTTGCCGACACCTATATCGAAGCCGCGAACTCCTTCCTGAAGTATCGCACGATCTTCGGCAGCACCTATCCTGAACGCAGCCTCAAGCAGACTATTGAAGGCTGGAAAAAGCGTCCTTGGGATCCTGAAGCTCTGGAACTTTCCCTTTACGGAAACGCCGCCCGGCTTCTTGGCATAGACTGATCTGAAGCAGGCCTTTCCCGGAGTATGACGACGGGAAGGGCCTGCCGGGTGGAAAAGCGTATTCTTCTCTGCTTGTACACGGATTAACATAAGAAATTTTCAGGCAACTTCTCAGAGAAGGATGTTGTGAAATGAGCACTCCTGTTTCGCTGACCCCTTTAAACATTCACACTCTTTCCATCCGAAACCGGTATGTCCTGCCCGGCATGGTGACGGACATGGCCGTGGACGGCGGATACGTTACGGAACGCCTGCTTGCCTACTACGAGGAACGGGCCAAAGGGGGAGTGGGACTGATAATTGTGGAAGCGACTTCCATTGACCAGTCTGGCAAGACGTTTCTTCATGGCCTTGACATCAGCGACGACCGTTTCATTCCCGGTCTTCGCAAGCTCACCGACCGGGTGCATGCCCACGGTGCGCGCATAGCCATACAGCTGCAGCACGGCGGTGGCCGGGCTCATCCCGAATATTCTCACATGGCGCGCCGGGTGTTCAGCGTCATTCCCGGCGTCTTTGAACCCGACAACGCTATCATTCTTGATGAAGCAGAGTTTTCCCGTCTGGCGGAAGCCTGGGCACAGGCCGCGGTGCGCGCTCGCAAGGCCGGATTCGATGCCGTGGAAATACACGGCGCGAGCGGATACCTGCTGGAACAGTCCGTGTCGGCGTTCACCAACAGGCGTACCGACGCCTACGGCGGCACGCTGGAAAAGCGTCTGCGTTTTCCTGCCGAAGTCATGCGCGCCGTTCGTCGCGCCGTAGGCGACGATTTTCCCATTCTTTATCGTCATACGTCCATTGAGGACGTGCCCGGCGGCAACGGCATAGATTTGGATACCACGCTGGCGTTGTGCGAAACTCTGGCCGACGCCGGTCTGAATGCCGTCGATATCACTGCGGGCATGCAGTATTGCTTCGAGCTCATGACGCCTCCAACCTGCATGCCCAAGGCATGGAACTCGGCCACGAGCCGAGCGGTCCGAGAGAAGCTGGGCGACAGGCTCAAGGTCATTCTCACCGGGCGCATTTCCGATCCGGAAACCGCGGAACGCGTGGTTTCCGAGGGGCTGGCGGATTTCGTCATCATGGGACGCGCCCTCATTGCCGATTCTCATCTGGTGGAAAAATTTGCTGCCGGCAGGGAAGAGGAAATCTGCCCCTGCGTCGCCTGCGGACAGGGATGTGTGGGCAATGCCGACAAGATGGTTCCCATCACCTGCGCGCTGAATCCTCTTTCCGGCAACGAGGCTTCTATGCCGTCTGTTCCCGCGGCGGAGCATCCGCGCCGCATAGTGGTGGTGGGAGCCGGACCTGCCGGGCTCATGGCGGCAGCCACGGCGGCGGAGCGCGGACACAGCGTCACGCTGCTTGAGCGTTCCGAAAAGGCAGGCGGTCAGATCAATCTTGCCGCCATTCCTCCGCATAAGAGCGATTTGCTTCGCATCGTCCGCTATTTCTACGGAAAGGCGAAGAGAGCTGGTGTGGACTTCCGCTTCTCCACGGAAGCGACGGTGGAAAATGTCGCCGCCCTGAAGCCCGACGCCGTGGTGGTGGCCGCGGGCAGCCGACCGGTGATTCCTCGTTTCTGCGCCTCCGTTCCCGATGCCGTGACGGCGCAGCAGGTTCTGCTCGGAGCCCCCTGCGGGGAAAAGGTGATCGTGCTCGGTGGCGGCCTCATCGGCTGTGAAACGGCGGAATTCCTTGCCGAGCAGGGAAAGTCGGTCACCATTGTGGAAATGCAGCCCCAGCTTGCCAAGGACATGGAGTGGTGCTCCCGTGTGCTTCTCATGCGCCGCTTGAAGGAGCTGAATGTGGAATGCCGCGCCGGCAACGAAATCCGCTCCATTGGTTCTGATCATGCTGTGACGGTGCGTCTGCCAAACGGCGCGGAAGAGGTGCTGGAAGGCTTCCAGAGCCTTGTCATCGCGGTGGGCTGTCGGCCCGATACGGAGCTGGCAGGAGTCTTGGCGGGGTCGCTGAAGTGTCCGTGCGTGTCGGTGGGAGATTGTGTGAAAACGGCCAAAATCATGGATGCCGTGCATAGCGGATTCCATGCAGCACTCGTCTTGTAACCCTTCTATTATCAAGGAGTTCATCATGCTTTTTGATTTCCGTATCCGTCCTCCCTTCAAGAGCTTCTTTACCACCGGCGGCATGTTCGGCGGACATCAGGGTTCCCATGATCCCGCGTACATTGATCCTTATGAAACGGGCAAGGATCCCATTCCGTCGGCCGACAAGGGTGACATGGACCTGTTCATGCAGGAAATGGAGGCCAACGGCATCGACAAGGCCGGCATCATCGGCCGCAACTGCGGCCCCAACGGATTCGTGGACAATGCCGACATCTATGAATTCATCAAAAAGGATCCCAATCGTTTCTTCGGCTTCGCCGGCATTGATCCCAACAGTCCCGACGCTGTGGATGAAGTGACCCGCTGCATCAGAGACTGGGGCTTCCGCGGCATCAGCCTGGAAGTGGGCTGGTGCTCTCCCTCTCTGAAGCCTGACGATCCCATCATTGATCCCGTCTATGAGAAGGTCAACGAACTCGGCGGCATCACCCTGATTTCCCTGAGCTTCTGCTATGGTCCGGATCTGACTTATTCCGATCCCATCACCATTCAGCATGTGGCCAAGAAGTATCCGAACATGAAGATATGCGTATCGCACGGCGGCTGGCCGCAGGTTCAGAGCATGCTGGCCGTGGCTCTGCGCTGCCCCAACGTGTATCTCATGCCCGACTGCTATCTGTACATCCCCGGATGGCCCTATGCGCAGGACTATGTCAAGGCCGCCAACACCTTCCTGAAGTACCGCACGCTGTACGCCAGCGCCTATCCTCTGCGCGGCTTCGCTCAGTGCTACAAGGGATGGTGCAGTCAGCCTTTCGAGCCTGATGCGCTCAAGGCCAATCTGTATGACAATGCGGCTCGTCTGCTTGGCCTGTAACAGCCTTTAACGTGCAGCAGTTGGGGCTTCCCATACGGTTTAAAAGTTACTGGGGAGGGTATTCATACCCTCCCCAGTAACGCACAGACACTTTTTCATGCTGTGGAGACGTTATGCCGAAGAAATCAGTGTCTCCTCTGAAAGTATGCCTTTGTTTGGCCCTGCTGTACTTTTCCTGGGGGGGAAGTTTTTTAGGTACGAAGTTTGTGCTGACGAGTTTTCCGCCGATTTTTCAAGGTGGAATTCGGCTGTGTACCGCCGGAGCTCTGCTTCTCTTTGTGCTTTCTTTTACCAGTCACGGCAGAATTTCCGGTCTGAAGGAGCTGTTCCATTACTGGAACATGGCTTTCTTCATCATGTTTCTTAACAATGTTTTTCAGGCTTTGGGACAGCAGAGCGTCCCCTCCGGTGTAGCCGCCATGCTTTACGGCAGCATTCCTCTGGCCATGGTTCTGGGCGGCTGGCTGATGCTGGGAGATAACAGACCATCCCTGCTTCAATGCGTGGGCATCGCAGGAGCTACCATGGGGATGGCGCTGCTTTCCTTCGGGGGAAACGACGATCAGCAGGCCGACATTTCTCTTTCCGGCGTGCTGCTGCTTATGGTGGGTGTGCTCAGTTTCGTTCTGGGGTCTCTGTACGCCAGATATTTTCTCCAGAATTCCAGGCTTTCTCTGTTCAGCAGCGTTGCACTGGTCATGTTCTTTGGCGGCGTGCAGTCGCTGGCGGCAAGCTGGATTATGGGAGAAAAGGTGAATTTGGATGCCGTAACGCCCGAAGCCTGGTATGGCATGATTTTCCTGACGCTGTTTACCAGCATTCTGGGATACGGCTGTTATTACTGGCTGCTGGCCAATACGCGGACCATTGTTGCTGTTTCTTTTGCCTACATTGATCCCGTTATTGCCGTGGTGCTGGGCGCACTTTTTGCCGGAGAAGCCGTAACCCTGCGTATCGTGTTTGCCTGCGCGCTGATCGTTGGCGCCGTAGTGTGCGTTTTTTCCAACAGCACCGGTCAAGGTTCCTCATCCCGGTCCCGCAAAAGAGCGTTGAAGAACGTGCCGATTCGGACCGCAAGGACAAACAATCTATAATTATATCAGAAGGATACAGATATGTCCAATAATGCTCCCATTGCTCAGGCTGACAGAATGGTCAACGCTCCGCTTTCCAAGATCCGCGAGGTCATTGCCTATGCCGGCAAGTTGGAAGCGCAGGGGAAGAGAATCGTTCATCTGGAAATCGGCGAACCGGACTTCAATACGCCTGATCACATCGTCCGCGCCTGCAAGAAGGCCATGGATGAAGGAAAGATGCACTACGGACCGGTGACCGGCATAGCCGAACTCCGGGCTGCCGTGGCAGCGCATTACAATAAGCTGTACGGAAGCAGCTATACTCCTGATGAGGTCATCATCACCACGGGCGTGGAACAGGGGATATTTCTGTCGATGAACGCCTATCTGAATCCGGGCGACGAAATCCTGGTTCCTGATCCCGGATATCTTTGCTATTTTACGCTGCCTCATATTGCCGGGGCAGAAGCCGTTTCCTATCCGCTTGATGAGAAGGATGACTTTCAGCTGAAGGCGGAAGAGCTGGAAAAGCTGGTTACGCCGCGCACCAAGGCCATTCTGCTCAATTCGCCTTCCAATCCCTGCGGCTCCATGCTGGACGAGAGCTCCCTGCGCATTGTGGCGGATCTGGCCGAACGGCATAATCTGCTTGTGATATCCGATGAAGTGTATGCCGACATGGTGTACGGCGGAAAGAAATACTGCAGCGCTGCGTCTCTGCCTTCTCTGAAGAAGCGTCTTATTGTGCTGCATGGTTTTTCCAAGTATTTCGCTATGACGGGCTGGCGTCTGGGGTATCTCTTGTGCGACCGCGCTCTGATCGATCCTCTTATGCGTCTGAACTTCTACAATCTGTCGTGCCCGAATACGTTCATTCAGTATGCAGGTCTTGCAGCGCTCACGGAAGATGATGCCCCGTCCCGCGCCATGATCCGGGAATATGAGAATCGCCGCAACTACATGGTGGAAGCCCTCAACACCTTGCCCGGCTGCTCCTGCCGCATGCCCGACGGCGCGTTCTACATCTTTATGAATATCGTGAACACCGGAATGACGGCGGATGAGTTCTGCCGTCTCATGATCGATGAGGCCGGTGTATCGTTGACTCCCGGACATGTGTTCGGCTCCATGGGCAAGGACTTTGTGCGCGTGTCCTACGCCAATTCCATGGAAAATCTGAAGCTCGCCGTGTCGCTCATGCGTGAATGCCTGGAAAAGAAAGGAGTAGCAAAATGAGCATGTTTTCCCGCAAGCTTCAGGAAGGGCAGGGCGTCATAGGAACTTTCTGTCATCTCGGCGGAGCGCCTGTTGCGGAATGCCTGAGTCTGTCCGGTCTGGATTACGTCATCATTGATACGGAACATGGTCCTTTCACAGAAGAAAGCGTAGGCGAAATGATTCGCGCCATACAGCTGCATGCGGCCGAACCCTTCGTGAGGGTGAGAGACTCATCCCGGGCCGCGGTGCTGCATGCGCTCGATCTCGGTGCAAGAGGCATCATTGTGCCCAATGTGCAATCCGTGGAAGAGGCGGCCTCGCTGGTGGAATATGCCAAGTTTTATCCCAGAGGCTCCCGGGGATTCGCCTTTTCCAGAAGTGCATCCTTCGGTTTCGCCGAAGGGCTCGGCAATATTCAGGAATACTTCAATAAAACCAACGAATATACGCTTCTTCTGCCCCAGTGTGAAACAAAGGGCGCACTGGAGAGCATCGAAGACATTGTTGCCCTCGACGGCATAGACGGCATCTTTGTGGGCCCGTATGATCTTTCCGTGGCGCTTGGCATGCCTGCGCAGTTTGATGCTCCGGCTTTTCGTCAGGCCTTGGAACGCGTGCTCAATGCCTGCAAGAGTCATGGGAAGCTTGCCTTCCTGTATGCAAACTCCATGGCGGAAGCCAGACGCAGTTTCGAGCAGGGATATCAGGGAGCGGCGATAGGCGTAGATACCGCCTTCCTTGTGGCGGGGATCAAGCGCATGCTGAGTGAATAGCAAGAATGATGCTAACGACTATATAACTCTGGCCATATATAAATAAAAACACCTTTTCGATGCGGTGGGGTCGCTCATGTCCTCATTGCCGTCGAAAAGGTGTTTTTCGTTTAACGATGATGCCCGATTCATCATCAGGTCTGGGCGATTTCCTTTACTGCTTATCGCTGCGTTTCGTCAGCTGCATGTTGAATCCGTATACTGCAGGAGTCATCAGGATAAACCGTAATGATACAACTGAATTTTTCGATGTGCTCCCCCAACATTGGGATCAATATCGGAAGTTTTTATCACTTCTCTCTGAAGTTCTCTTGATGCTGTGTTTGCTTCATTCTGTTCATACTCGTCGTTAATGGAGTTATGAACTGAGTCATGGTATGGTGATTTGTAGACTGAAAAGTATGTTCCTAACAGCCTCGGCTGTGTTTCCGAGACTGTGGACTTTTCAGTGATCCGACGAAGCGGATTCAGCCGCAGCCCCATACTATTTCTCTTCTCCGTGGTATTGTTTTGCAGTATTTCGGCCCCCTCGGTATGCACGCCTACCGTCACGATTTTCTGATGAACTTTGGCAGCTCTTCCGTATTCTCCTTTGAAAAATACGGAAAAGCTGGAACAGTTTGTGTACTTCAGGCGGGAATTGCCATCCATATCATTTATGTAGAAGAAAAACATATTGATTTAATATTGATATATGAGTATTTACCATATATAATATCTGGAAATTATATGAAAGTATAGAATTTTTAATTATGTGTAGCTAGTATAAAGGTGGTTCTGCAAATATTTGAGAAGTTATCGCAAGTGGTACACCAGTTATATGATATGATTACAGATGGATATAGTGGCTTCCGACATTCCGTCCTTTCTGCCCTACACCCGCGAAGTGGTGTTTCTGGAAGACGGCGAAGTGGCCCGCATCGAGGGCGCGAAATGGCAGGTGTTTTCGCTGGCCGATCTTTCGCCCGTGAAAAAGAGCGTGAGCCATGTGCCGTGGGACATGCAGGCCGCGCCAAGGGAGGCTGCAAGCACTTCATGCTCAAGGAGATCATGGAGCAGCCGCGCGTGATCACCGACTGCCTCACCGGCCGCGTGATGGAAGGGAGCGACGGCGCGCTTTCCGTGCACCTTCAGGAGCTCGACGACATTCCCGTGCCCACGCGTCTGCACATTGTGGCCTGCGGCACGTCGTACAACGCGGGTCTCTGGGGACAGCAGCTTCTGGAAAACGTGGGCGGCATTCCCACGGATCTCGACATCGCCTTGGAGTTCCGCTATCGCGATCCCATTCTGCTGCCGGGTGATCGGTCTTTGCAACGTGGTGGGATCGTCCATTGCGCGCGAGGCGGACGTGGTGCTCTACACGCAGGCCGGACCTGAAATCAGCGTGGCGTTCACCAAGACGATGTACAGTCAGATGGTGCTGCTGGCGCTCATGTCGCTCTATTACGGACAGCGCCGCACGCCGGCCGT
Source organism: uncultured Mailhella sp. (assembly GCF_963931295.1). Taxonomy (NCBI): domain Bacteria; kingdom Pseudomonadati; phylum Thermodesulfobacteriota; class Desulfovibrionia; order Desulfovibrionales; family Desulfovibrionaceae; genus Mailhella; species uncultured Mailhella sp. The sequence goes on from NZ_OZ007001.1 coordinate 3,130,223, forward strand.
GTTCGACAGGGAACTGCTTGCCGCGCTGCCGGAAAAGCTTTCGGCCGCGCTTCCGGCCATGCAGGAGCGGGCCGGACAGCTTGCCCTGCGTTTTGCCTCTTCGCGCAGCTTCTTCTATCTCGGTCGCGGTCAGTGCCACGCGCTCGCGCTGGAAGGTGCGCTCAAGCTCAAGGAACTTTCCTACATTCACGTCGAAGGCTACGCCGCGGGCGAAATGAAGCACGGTCCCATTGCGCTCATTGATCCGCAGTTCCCCACCTTTGCGCTCGCGCTCGACAACGCGCTCTTTCTCAAGGTGAAGTCCAACATTCAGGAAGTGCTGGCGAGACAGGGCAGAGTCATCGCTCTCGTGCAGGAGAAAACCGGAAAGGTTCCGGATCGTTCCGTGGAAGAGCTGTGGGTGCTGCCTGCGGCGCATCCGGTGATTTCCTGCTTCTTCGCGCTGCCTGCGCTCCAGCTTTTCAGCTATCAGATGGCGGACTACCTCGGCCGCGCAATCTGACAAAGAGTGTAACTGTAGAATAACTTTAATGATTGGCTCTTATTATACAATATTAATACAAAATAATTATTAGTATCATTGTTCTTCAGAATAAGTATGTCACTGTCGATTTGACAGATATATTTTCTTCTGGAGGATAATGTGAAAAGATTGTTCTTTTTTGTTGCGGTTGTGATGATTATGTTGTCATCATCTGCGTTGGCGGCAGATAGCACGGTCTACGGCGTCTATCTTGCTCCAAAATTTACGGTATCTGTGCTGCATACCAGAGGAAATCTTGATTTGTCTGCCTCGTCATGGGGGCCGCGCAGAGTGTTCGGAGTCAGAGCAGGTGGCGCTCTGGCTCTGGGATACGATTTCTGGAGAAAGTATCAGGTTCCGTTCCGCCTGGAACTGGAGTATGGAGCCTCCGAAAGTGTTTCAAAAACATCTTCTGTAAAGGTTTTCAGAAGGCGTTTTCCTTTCAGGGCCAAGATAGGTGTGCAGACACTGTTCGTGAATGCCTATATGGATATGCGGAACAACAGCGGCTTTACTCCGTATGTTGGGGCTGGGGCAGGCACGGCTTTCATTGATGTAGAAGGAAGCAGTATGGGAATGTTGGCATCCGACCATTCAACGGTTCCTGCAGGACAGCTTAGTCTTGGCTGCTCTTATGCCTTCAATAAGAACGTTTCTCTGGATATTGGATATCGTTTTGTTATTATGCGCGATACGGATGCTTCATGTGACTCCATTCGTTTGAATCTTCAGAAGAACTATATGCATCAGGTCATACTTGGTCTGCGAATTACTTTTTAATAATTGGCTCTGGAGCTGAAATTTTCGGTGGCGCTGTCATGAATATGGTAAACGGGAAAAACGGAAGAGCAGACGTGTGTTCTTGCCTTCTCCCGTAAGTTTTGCCGTATTCCTCACCTTTCCGCTTTTTGGGGCGGGAAGGTGAGGATTGTCGGAAAAAGGGGGGAGCCGTGTGCACGGCCGTAACCGGATGGGGGCAAAGCACACGGCTGATAGTGAACGGTGTGCTATGTCGCGGAGCACAGCCTGTCTACATTGCCGTGGAAGACGGTTCGCTGCGCCTTGGCTGCGTGGGGGCGGAGCCGCTTTCCCTGGTCGTGGATCATGCCGGCATTTATTAGATGCCACCGGCCCTTCAGATTTGGAGAATCTTTTGAACCGTGACGGCTGGGAAGTGCCTGCGCTCTTGGCCTCGGCAGAAAAGGCTCTTGTTGCCATCATTCGCCATGGTCTCAGCAAGTACAACCATGCATCGGATGCTTCGTCTCATCTTTTGGGAGAGGCGATGCCGGATTCTCCCCGCGTGCTTGTCATTGATCAGACTGTGGGGGATGCTTCCGTATCCTTCGGGTTGGCAGACGCATCTTCCTTTGTCGCCATGCTGGAAAATGCGAAGACCAGATTCTCCGGAGCTCGAATTTTTATAAAAACACATCCTGACGTTCTGGCCGGAAAGAAGCAGGGCTATCTTACGGAACGGGCGAAGGCGGAGGGCGCAACGCTCATTGCCGAGGATGTATCTCCGCTTTCTCTTCTGGCACAGGCAGATGAAGTATATACGGTGACTTCCCAGATGGGCTTTGAGGCGCTCATGCTTGGCAGGCGTGTACATTGTTTTGGCATGCCGTTCTACGCGGGCTGGGGTCTTACGGAAGACGCCGTTTCCTGCCCGCGCAGGATGAAGAAGCGTACGCTTCTGGAAGCGTTTGCGGCAGCGTATCTCTGCTATGCAAGATATGTGAATCCCGTGACCGGGCAGCGCTGCGACATTCACGATACCATCGAGAGGCTTGTCGTGCAGCGGGAGAAGAATGAACAGAACCGTGGGGTTCACGCCTGCTTCGGCTATTCACTGTGGAAGCATCCTCATGCACGGGCCTATCTGCAGAGTACGGGCGCTTCGTTTCGCTTCTTCAAATACTTCCATGGTGAACAGAGGGCCGTCGCGTGTGCGGCGCGCCGCGGAGGCGATGTGGTGGTGTGGTCGTCGAAGTGCGTGGATGGAAGTTTGGAAGAGCTCTGCGGACGTGCGGGCGTTGCTCTTGTTCGCATGGAAGATGGCTTTATTCGTTCCGTGGGGCTCGGAGCGGAATTTCAGTGGCCGTATTCTCTGGTACTGGACAGAAGGGGAATTTATTACGATCCCTCACGTCCCAGTGATCTTGAAGTCATTTTGCAGGGCATGCCGGAGAGAAGGGCACGACGATCTGTGTGCACGCGCCCGGGTGCTTCGTGAATATATCGTGGACAAGGGACTTACCAAATACAATGTGGGACAGCGTGCGTTTTCCCGGGACAGCTGGCCTGCGGATCGCCGGGGGCTGCTGGTGTCCGGTCAGGTGGAGGACGACGCTTCGGTGCGGCGGGGCGGCTGCGGCTTCCGGGGAAATCTTGCGATGCTGAAAGAGATGCGCCGTCGCAATCCTGGGGCATTCATCATCTCATCCCACTGACGCGCCGTTCTTTCTTTTTCCGATCCAGTTGGATTCCGATTCTCAGGTACGACGTTATTCCCCATTCAGCGGCATAAAGGAGGCCATTGCCTGGGTAATGGCTTCCTTTGCAAAGGATGCGCCCAAAGACATGCATCTGGTCATCCGCAATCTTCCTCTGGACAGCGGACTCATTCGTTGCGACCTGTTCATCCGCAGTTTCAGTGAGGCTTGCGACATAAAAGATCGCTTGTTCTTTGTGGAATGTGGCAATGGCAAGGACATGATACGAAGAAGTCGGGCCGTGATTCTTTTGAACAGCACCATGGGCATGCAGGCGCTGGAGCAGACCTCACCAGAGGCATGTTTGAGTCCTGCCGTGATATGGAAGAGACAAACTTCCTTGCCGATATGCTCAAACAGAAGGACGATGCCGGACAGTACCTTGACGAGGAATCCATCAAAACCGCGGCCATGCTCTACGGCAACCTTTCCGTGCTTGTGGAAGTGGGCGGCGATGCGCTTTCCATTGCCGTCCTCAAGTATGTTTCTCCGGCCGTAAAAACCGCCATGGCCAAGCTCGGCGTAGAGTCCCCCAAAATATTCGTGAAGGATGCCGTAAAGGCGGCCGTATTCAACAAGTCGGCATGGCCGGCGCTGCGGCGTTTTGTTGCTGGTATGGGACTCGGTGCCGGCACAGAAGGTGCTGAAGAGGTGGTACAGGAAGGCATCTCAGGGCAGATGGAGGCGAGCACAAAAACTGGCTTGTCAACCTTGGAGTAAACTATTCCGGGAAAATCAGAAGGGACTGCTTTTCGACGGCCATGGGTGTAAATGTGGAAGCAGACATCGAGGGAGCAAAGGTCGGAGCATGGTTTGTCCTTCTCCCCGGAGTAACCCAGCTGGCCATAGGCAGCGCCCGTATTTCGAGGGTCAGAGAATTTGCCTCGTCCGTGGAAAAGTGACGGACACCATCAATGCCACACAGACAAAACAGTTCTTTTCTGTGTGTATGGAGAGTTTCCTGAAGGCCCAGGGACTCAATCAGACTGTTTTCATTCCTGCAGACGTCGCATGGCAGATGCAGCGCGAGGGGGGGGACATCGCCGCGCAGCTCGTGTGGGAACAGCAGACGCTGGGAGAATCCGCCGCGCTAGGGCATGATATCGCCGTACCTCTGGCCAGACTGGAGTCTCGACCTGACGCCGACGCTATGCAGCGCGTGGCGCAAATCCTGAAAGAGGGGCCGGCCTCACCCAGCGCCATGCAGGCACAGGAACCGAATCTCTATCTTGCCGACGATGTGAATGCCATCAACGAGGCAGCGTCAGAGTGGGAGTTTGAGCAGAATATCTTGTCTCACGACATTGTGCGGCTGCGCTCCGCATTGACGGAGGCGGTGCGCTCCATCCGCGGTCTGCTGAACGACCTGACCAGCTTCGCCGATACTGAGACCGGTGTCGGAAATTATGTGGGCTCCGTTGTGAAGCTGGTGGAAAATGCGGAGCAGAGACTTGCGGCATATGGGGAACAGGCCGGCTAAGCTGTTGACGACCTCATGAACCGCTTGCAGATACAGGGACTTGTACGAGACGAGAAGGGACGGACAAGAACTACCGAAGAAATGGTGGAGCAGATGGCAGCAGAAGAAGCGCAGGCGCAGGCCGACGCTCCGTTCTGGGAAAACGTATGGGGAAGGCTCGATTCTGACATCCTGAAGCAAGATTTTCCCGAATCCAGAAACGAGCTCGCCAAGCTGCACGGCCGTGGTCTCTTTGCCAGAAAGGGCGAAGGCCTTCCGATAGATGAACTCGCCGACATCCTGAAAAATGCAGGATGGCTCCCGCAGAATGCCGACTCGTCGACGCTGGTTGAGATGCTGAGGGAGAAAAAGACGCCGACCAGAAAAGAAGCCGGTAGAGGTGGGCATCCCTATCAACAGGAACATACGAATAGTTTCGGCGTTCCGATGTCTCGTGTGACGAAAATTGAAGGAGCAGTCAGCCGCAAAGAGCTGGACGCTGCCCTTTCTGCACTCGCGGGGAAAGATCTGCCCAACCTGATTGAAGGAGTAACGGCACAGGTCAACGCCAATCAGAGACGGAAACTGGAAAGGACCAAGGCTGGCGATAAGTCGATGTCCAATGGCTTTACCCGCAGCGAACACGAAGGAGTCGCTGCCCGAATCGCCAATGCATGGAAATGGGCGGCGGAGGCAGGACGTGATGGAGACAAAAAATCACATGCCTGATGTCGGCCTACGAAGATATGTCTCAGCGCTGAATCTCAATGGAGATGACGCCTGTGCCTGGATACCGTAAAAAGAATCGTCCAAGGGACTGAGGATATATTTCGTGGGACTCGTGGACAACAAGAAGCTCCGGGAATCAGTAAGCAGCGGAGCAGACAAAGCGGCTACGGATGCTCTCCACCGGAGCTTTGAAGAAATCATACTTCGGCTGAATATGCTTGTCAATGAACAGAAACAAGCTCTTTTTCAGAGCTCGGGACGCGGCGCGGCGTATGAGTCCATCGTTGACGACTTCATGAACCGCTTGCAGAGACTTGTACGAGACGAGGAGGGCCGGGCGCAAGCCGACGCCCTGTTTTGGGAAAACGTATGGGGGCCGCATTGACCCTGACAGCCTGAAGCGTGACTTTCCTGATGCACGGAACGAGCTCGCCAAGATGCACGGCCGTAGTCTCTTTGCCAGGAAGGGAGAAGGCCTTTCGATAGACGAACTCGCCGACATCCTGAAAAATGCAGGATGGCTCCCGCAGAATGCCGATTCTTCGACGCTGTTGAGATGCTGAAGGAGAAGAGGAGGACGGCCGAGGGAAGACGTGGCAGAGTTTCTGCGACAACGATAGTCTTGAATCAGAATATTTTTTTTAGAAGTAGCATACCCGGATACGGTAAACCTGTTGGGGAAGTAACACCGGAAATTGCTGCAACACTACAGCTGAATAAGCTCGGTGCTATTGTGCTGGATGAGACCGGCATTCAGCACAATAGAGATAGACACGGAAAAGAACTTTCTTCGATGGGATTTTCTCCAGAAGAATTTGTTGATTATGTGTTGCGTAATTTTGATGCCGTATATGCTGGCAATACAAATAATAGTTATCAGCTTGCCTGTGTGGTCGACAACCCAAAAAAGAGTAATCATTAAATTAAAATTTGAGGAGATAGGAGAGTATTATCGGGTATCTTCGGCTGGCCCTGTTCGACCGGAATACTATAGAAAAGAAACACCGCTTTGGGAAAGGGCGCAGTCCAATCATTCCGTTACCGGAACCCCTGACGCTATCTCGGGCCAAAGCGGTATTGCAGATAGAAATATACCGCCGAATACTTCGGAACACAATACGCTTTTTCATCCGCAGGAAACAGGCATAGCCTTACGGGTGTACGCTGCGGCTTCCGGTTCCATCACTCCTCTTGACGGGAACTACTACATCCAGTTTTTCCGGGGGGGGGCAACCTGTCCACGCTGGCTCATGAGATCATGCATGCCGTTCACCTGGAAATGGAGAGGCTGGAAAGTGAAGGCTTGGTACGCCGGAACTGAAACGAGATCTGCAGAACTTACGCTCCTGGACTTCCCGCATGGATGAAGACTCCAACTTGAAGGCGGAGTACGACAGGTATCAGCGCGGACAGTTTGGCGGCCGTAGCTTTGAGGAGCTCACGCCGGAAGAACGTACTATTTCCAGAAACATAGCCAAACAGGAAATGGTGGCGCGCGGCCTTGAAGCTTATCTGCGCGAAGGCGTTTCTCCTTCGCGGGGCATGGAAGGCGTGTTCCGCCGTTTCAAGAAGTGGCTCATGCGCGTGTACCGTCAAGCCGCCATACTTGACGTGGAATTGACAGACGAAGTTCGTGAGGTCTTTGACCGCATCGTGGCCAGCAATGAGGACATTGAAGCTGCAGCCGCGGCGCGAAGAGTGCGTGATGAGTCTGCTGGAATACTTGACGCCCTCGGCGCAAAGGGAGCGTACAGGTTGACCGTGGAAGGATGCATTGCCGCGCAAGGATAAGGCGCTGATGCGCTGAGGAGAGACAGGGCAAGGAATCGCCGTGAGAACGTGAAGCCAGAGGAGGGAGTACAGACAAGGAAGCATACGCTACCCAATTTACGCTCGGGACAGAAACTCAAATCGATATTCCTGCCGGATATCTGGATACTTCTTCTTGTCTACCTTTGACATAAACATATCGAGCGGCCTTGCAAATACCTTGAGTGTGTCTTCATCGTACAGGTCATAAAGAGCCTCATAGATAACGAGAGTTTCTCTGGTCTCGGAGTGCGTGGCATATCCTAGAATTCTGTAGGTGTACATGGGAGAATCTGCAGGGTAGCGTTCATGCTTGAAGTGCTGAACGATGTCGCCGGACTTGAAGGGAGGACGATTGTCTAATTCTGGCATGAGAGACTCCTGAAAGAAGAAAGGATCAAGGTTGTGATGGAAACAGCTTTTTCGTCCGAGACAGTTTTGCCAAAGACAGTGATTATTTTGGAATAGCAGACGCAAACGAAGCCGACAAGGGGCTAGTAATGAAGAGGCAGATGCAGCGCTGATGCAGGAATTTGTTAGGTCCTTTTTCGCCTGAGAACTAGCTGCTTTTAATTATGGCAGGCTAACCTGCTGATAAGACAGGAATAAAAAATATAGAATAGTTGTCAGAATCTGGAACGATGTTTTGGTAGCCTCATGCTGTGTATATCCAGAAGGAGGTTCCCTTGTCCAATGTCCCCCAGATTTTTAAAAAAGCAGAGCTGTTCCTTAGATACTCCCGAAATCTGTTATGGCAAACGCAGGGCAGCACAGTGGCTTCTTGCCCTCTCAGAGGGGGGGGCTGAATCTTACTGCGGAACTTTTCAGTTGCGTGCAGTGGCTTTTTGGTGATTTGCGGGAGCTTCTAGAAAACATAGATCTACAGACTTCAAAATTCAAAAGTTCGTCTGGAATTGCGGCACATCATGCTGTTCAAAATATATTGGACAGTGAAGTACATCATTATGCGAGTGCATGTAGTGTACTTGTTGAGGAACATCCTTGTGTATGCTCATATATTGTAGAACAGATTGTACAGAGATGCCGACAGGTAGCAGAAGAAGTAAACACTTCATTACATGTAGAATTTCTATCATTTGGATGTGAATTCAAGCGAGTGTTTGGACTTGATGATGATGACATTGCTATTTGCGAGTTTATATATATTATCCATAGTTTTTCTGAGGTCAAAAACTATTTTGATATCAGATTTAATATATTTAATGTCAGTAATCGTAGGATGATGGCGCAGACACTGAGCATACAGCAGGATGTATTATCTGTTCATATCAGTATGTTGCATTCTTTTGGCATAATCGAATATTTACCTGACCATTCTTTGGGGCTGACGGAAATGATTAAATCCTTCTGGTCATCGGAGTTATCCTTTGAGGAAGGATACTTCTGCAGTAAGTTTTGTGCAGAGTTGTTACCGTTGAAGTCTTTTCACAGAACAGACGAAGAATTACGTCATGTGAGCCGTCTCTTGAAGGAACAGGTTGACTTTCCAGTAAATTTTTTGATTTACGGACCTTCTGGGGCGGGTAAAAAGACTTTTATTCACAGCCTGGCCAGAACTCTTAATATGCAGGTATGGTTTGTAAGTAGTCGGGATAAAAGAAGAGATAGTGAGTACCGAGCTTCATTTTTTGCGTGTCTTCATAGGGCTTCCAAGCAGAAAGAGTCCATTATCGTTGTAGATGGTGCAGAAAGATTGCTTCATATCGTTTTTAGCAGTGATACGGATATTATTTCTTTTTTGAAGAGAATCGGTCAAAAAATCGTTTGGATAACCGATGAAATAGAAAAAATTGATCCAGCGTTCAGGTCGTATTTTACTTACAGTATGTATTTTGAAGCTCTTGGACTGCATGAGCGTATAGAGATGTGGCGGAACGTGATGAAACGTCAGGGGCTGTCGAGACGGTTTCATAAGTCTTCTATAACGAAACTTTCCTTAAAGTATCCAGTAAAAGTGAATATTGTTGAAAGTTCAGTAGTACAGGAAGCAGGATTATATCCTGTTGGACGCAAGTTTTACGATGCTATTGATCGTATTCTTTATGCTTATCTTCGTTTTCAAAGTAGAGGTAGTTTTCAACATAAAAAAATTATAATACAGTTTCAGATTTTACATTGAATGGTGTATGTAATGAAGAAAATATTTTTTCATTTATAGATTTTTGTCATAATATGGATAAAGCAATTCGTTCTGGAGAAACATTACCACTTGGATGTGGTAATATATTATTTTATGGACCACCTGGTACGGGAAAGACTGCACTTGCCCGCTTTATTGCAGAATCTTTCCATGAAATGGAGCGGAGTGGTGCAGTTCTGGTCATTGATGAGGCGGACTCTTTTCTCTATTCCCGCGATATTGCTCACCAGTCGTGGGAAGTTACTCTTGTAAATGAGTTTTTGACTTCATTGGATGAAAGTCAAGGATTTTGTATATGTACTACAAACAGAATAGAGCATCTTGATAATCCAGCTCTAAGGAGATTTTCTTATAGATTGCAATTTCTATATGCTAATAGAGTACAAGTTGAATCTCTTTATAATACAATTCTTGATCCTTTATGTAAAGATATAATATCGGATAGACTTCGGAATAGACTTGCAAGTATGTTGTATCTTACACCTGGTGACTTTCATGTCGTACGGACAAGATATAGTCCACTTTTTACGAAGCCGGAGAAGGTAACTCATGATCTTCTTGTGCAGGCGCTTTTACAGAAGATGGAATTGAAGCTTGATTCGACAAAGTATTCTTTGCAGAATATAGACTGAAGATGATGGTCAGAAAATTTATTTATTTCAATGGTAAGGAAAAATTATGAATCCTTCTGAACGTCTGCTTTCTTTATATTCCATGCTTTTATTTTCACCTAAGGCGATAAGCCTTAAAGAACTATCAAGCCGGATGGGTTGTTCAAAGCAGACCATCATACGAGATATGAATAAGCTGGAGGCCTCAAGTTTTGGCAAGCTTGTTTGTGAAAAGCAGAATCGTGAGTGTTTTTATAGGCTGGAGCGTCCCGGAAAGCTTCCTAAACTTAGTCTAGACGCCGGTGGTCTTCAGCAGCTGGCACTCTGTCGTTCTTTTTTAATGCATATTTTGCCAAAAGATATGCAGGATCGGACAGAAAAAACGCTACAGTGTGCATCGGCTTATATGCAGAATACCATGGAAGTCGATTATATCGGAGTTGAAAATAGTAAATCTGTTTTTAAAGGAGCAATTGACTATACTCATTTAGGAAAGATATTGGAGTTGCTCATTGCTGCTATACATGAACATCAGGTATGTCGTATTTGTTATCGTGCAGCTGTTCATGGAAAGAAAAAGACATACTGCTTTGCACCAAAAGGACTCATTGCATATCATGAAGCTCTTTATGTACGCGGATGGGTAGTATTTGATAAAGGAAATGTAATACAAAAATATGACCAACCTACGGATTTAGCAGTTCATCGTATAATCAAAGTCAGATCTACAACTCGTAGCTCTGACTCTTTACCTGACATGGCCTGCGATGATGACATGAAATTTGGTCTTATTCAGGGATATTCTTTTAATGTAAAAATATGGTTTGATGTATCAGCAGCAACATATGTCAGTGAGCGGATATGGAGTGTTGATCAATCTATTGTTCGCCATCAGGATGGGAGTCTCACTTTGACCATGACCTGTCGAAGTGAAGTTGAAGTGATCTCTTGGGTGTTGAGTTTCGGTGATGCCGCCGAGCTGCTTTCCCCAGTCTGGTTGCGACAGGAAGTAGTAGAGAGGGTAAAAAATATGGCAGAATGTTATACTGGTAAAAGGATAGGGACTGACTCTTGCTCTGAGAAATAAATAAAATGTCAGAGCGGCTAAAGATTCAGTAAGAAGAATTAATGTAGACATACTACCATCAGGAGAAAAGTATGATATCTAAAATAGTTGAAGAGATGTATCTGAAAAACACTGCAATAAAAGTACTCAGTTATGAGGATATGCAGGATTTATTAATGTCATTCAAGAAAGAACCAGGTGTTATAGATGCAGAATCTGTAGAAGGGGACTGCATTGATATCTTGGAAAACGCAATGTCTTGTATGCCTGCTGTGATGGTTGAAAGTTGGGCAGATGGAGAAAAAGCTGCTGTTACTGCTGCCGAGATAGCCGTTAATCAGGTCCTCGATATTATTTCTTCCTGTAATCATAGATATATTATTATAAACTATATGACTGATGAATATATCAGTCTAGATACTTTTTTAGAAGTAGAATCATTTATTAAAGAAATGATGGGAAATGCATACAATAATAAAAATACTTTGTTTATGGTGACTGTGAAAAGTAATATTTCATCTGATTTCACATCGTTTAATATTGTTATATCTGGTATAAGTGATAATTAGATAATTTAAATATATAAAAACTATATTTATGATAATTTGTAAATTATGAAGTTTTGACGAATATATGCTGATCTGTATAAAATATAAGGCGACTGGATTATAGTGCGCATCGACACTTTTTCCAGTTACTTCATGCTATGACGCAAACTCACAATCTAGAGGAAAAATGTTTATAGGCTTCACAAATGGGAAGATAGAAGCCCTCATTTTTGAGGGGAGGACATGCGAGTCAAGCTCCGGTTTCCCGGGGCCTGACTCGTCGGGATATTTTAACGTGATTATCTCATTGATGGTATCCTAGACAGTCTTGACTTCATGAAGGGGAACAGAGTCTATGTGTATGGAGACGGGTAGCCTAGAAGCATCAGCAATGCTTTGAGTTTCATCCCTCTGTGCACTTAGTCTTTCCCTCTTTTTGCGATAACTACAGTTGTTTTCGACTCGGTGAGGGGGCGGCTTCCAGAGTGTTTCAGCTGTAGGTCAGCTTGACTTTGTAATATGCACGCAGAGAGGTAATTTCTGCTTCGCTTAGGGAGGGCAGATTGTTGATCTGCTCCTGAAGATCGTCGATTCGAGAGAGTGATTCAGTTAGTGACATGAGATGTCCCATCGGGCTATTCTGCTTAAAAAAGACGAAGCAGAAGCTCAAATCGATATTACTGCTGGATGTCGGGATACTTCTCCTTGTACTCCTTTGACATGAACATATTGATTGGCCTTGCGAACACCTTGAGGGTATCTTCATCATGCAGGTCGTAGAGAGCTTCATAGATGACGAGGTTTTCCTGGGCTCGGAGTGCGTGGCAGGTCCAAGTCCTGCAAATGTACATTGAGGAATCGACAGGATAGTGTTCATGCCTGAAGTACTGAATTATGTCGCCGGACTTGAAGGGAGGGGGGACGAGTGCCTGATTCTAGCATGAGAGGCTTCTGATGGAGTACAGCCTTTTTTTATAAAAATGGAATACAAACGAAGAAGATGCTGACAATATGACCTGTGGATTGCCACTGAATAAAAAAGTTTTGATAAAAGGGCTCCTCGGCAAAAGACCAAGGAGCCCTTTTTTGTTAGTCCTTCAGGCAGTTGAGGGAGCGGAAGCGACCGAAACAGAAAACCACCCGCTAAGCGGGTGGAACACAAAACGGTTATACCTAAAAAAACACCTTTTCGATAAGACGGAGTTGTTCAGGCTCCCGTCCACATCGAAAAGGTGTTTTTTTATGGCGAAAGAACAAAATCTGGCACATACGAAATGGCTGTGTAGGTACCATATTGTCTTCACTCCGAAGTATAGGAGAAAAGTGATTTATGGGCAATACCGTGAAGAAATAGGAAAAATAATACGACAGCTTTGTAATTACAAGGGAATTGAAATTATTGAGGGGCATATGATGATAGACCATGTGCATATGCTTGTCATGATACCGCCAAAGTATGCGATATCGTCGGTTATGGGGTATATAAAGGGTAAAAGTTCACTGATGATTTTTGATAAATTTTCCCAGCTGAAATACCGGTATGGCAATCGGAGATTCTGGAGCGTGGGATATTACGTCAGCACAGTAGGTTTGAACGAAGCAACGATCAGGAAATATATACGGGATCAGGATCGAGAAGATATCATGCTCGATAAGAGGACGAGCAGGGAATATACGGATCCGTTCAGTCCAAAGCAGGGAAAGCTCCTTTAGGAGCAGGCTACGAGTCAAAGTACATGGGGGCTTGAACTGTTGAAAAAGAGAGGGCGCCGACCAGAGAAGTTCAAGCCGGCGCCCTTAAGGCGCGAGTAAGTAACAAGCCACCCGTTTTACGGGTGGTCCTGACTCGGCATCTTCTTCCGTATCTTTCACTATTTCTATGGCAATTTGAAGAACCAGAATGTCTATTGCTAGCCAAGTTGTCGGTTTGATGGATGACGTCACGGCCACTTTCTTCTTTCAGTCATTGCGTATTGAAGAAACCGAAACATAGTCGGAGTAATTTTGTGGATGTCGGTAATGGTTTCAGCACAAGGGATTATGCTGCTGATGAATGGAGTGTCGATGCCGGTACCCAGCACTTCCATTCCCATCCATTGCACTTCTGTTATCGTTTCTTTGTCAGACTCAGGATCGTCCGGGTAGCCGTCCGTCACCACCAAGACGATTTTTCGATGTTCAGGCCCTGTCGAAAGCCTCCCAAGTACCCACCACAAGGCTTCCTTCAGAGGGGTACTTCCATGATCTTCCACGCCGAAAGAGTTCACCACTCGCTCTCCATGTCGCAGTAGAGGATAAACAGTAGCAGCAACATCTTTTCATACCATCCAGAGAGCGGCGGATTTCAGTTTTTCCTAAGAGAGAACGTAAGTGATTCGGCACAGTTATTCTAAAATACCTGATACCGCGATGATGAGAAAGGTAGGTCTTGTACTTCGAAAGGTACCGGGAGTGAGAAGCTGTTCCGGGAATATTCAGCGGCTCTAAGTCGTTCATATGTCGTACCTGAAACGTATCCAGAAGGTGTATCCAGTACGAACGAGCCGCGATTAAAAGAAAAACCCGCTGTAAAAACAGCGGGTTATAAATATTTGGCGGAGAGGAAGAGATTTGAACTCTTGGTACCTTTCGGGTACACACGATTTCCAATCGTGCTCCTTAAGCCGGGCTCGGAAACCTCTCCGCGACAGGTGTGTTTCTAGTATAGATGCCCCCGGACGTCAAGCAAAAAATTGGAAAATTCCAAATTTTTTTTCAACGGATGTTTTCCAGGAGAATTTCACCGAATTTTGAGCAGGAAACAGCCTGAGCTCCGGTCATCTCCGCTGCCAGATCGGGAGTGACAGTCTTAGCGGCGATGGCCTTGAGAATAGCCTGCCTCACTTTGTCCGCTGCGGCGGCAAAACCGAGATGCTCCAGCATGAGAGCGCCGGAGAGCAATAGACTGCCGGGGTTGGCGATATCCTTGCCCGCGGCAGTGGGAGCCGTACCGTGCGTGGCTTCAAACAGCGCCAGAGTGTCGGACATGTTGACGCCGGGGGCCATACCGAGACCGCCGACCTGAGCCGCGAGAGCGTCGGAGATATAATCTCCGTTCAGATTGGGCAGTGCAAGAACGCTGTACTGTTCGGGGCGAAGCAGGGCTTCCTGGAACATGGCGTCGGCAATGCGATCTTTAATAATGATCTTGCCCTTGCTGTTTTCCGGCGTGGCTTCCTTTTCGGGAATGGTGACGTCGCCGAATTCTTCTCTGGCAACTTCATATCCCCATGCGCGGAATCCGCCTTCGGTGAATTTCATGATATTGCCCTTATGCACCAGGGTGACGCTGGGAAGATGGTGATCCAGCGCGTACCGGATGGCGCGGCGGACAAGACGCTTGGAGCAGAACGCCGACATGGGCTTGATGCCGATGGCGGACGCTTCGCGGATTTTTGCCCCGAACTCGGAACGCAGAAATGCGGCGAGCTTTTCCGCTTCGGCGGAGCCGGCCTGATATTCGATGCCAGCATATACGTCTTCGGTATTTTCACGGAAAATGACCATGTTGACGTTTTCAGGATGCTTGACGGGCGTGCTTATGCCTTCAAACCAGCTGACGGGGCGAATGCAGGCGTACAGATCAAAGGCCTGACGCATGGCCACATTGAGACTGCGCATGCCGCCGCCCACGGGCGTGCCGAGCGGTCCCTTGGTGGCGACGGACGCCGTTTTCAGGGTGTCGAGGGTTTCCTGAGGAAGGGGAGAGCCGGTCAGGCGCGTGGCTTTTTCACCGGCCAAAAGTTCCACCCATTCCAGTTCCTCTTCGCCGTCCGTGGAGGCCTGCATGGCAGCGTCCAGAACGGGCCGGGTCACCTTCCATATTTCAGGACCTATGCCGTCGCCTTCAATCCAATAAACAGTGTGTTTCATAGTAGCCTTCCTACAGGGAGAGTTGTTCCGCCTTAGCGCGGGTTTTTCTGAGAAAATAGCGTTCCGCCATTTTCCGATGATGTGCGGGCATGGCGAGATCTTCCGTTTTGTTCCAAGGAACAAAACGGTGGGGAACATCGTCGAGTCTCGCGGAAATTTCGTTCATGGTCAGCGGGGGATCGGCGGCAATGCGAAAAAAGTGGGCGGTGAGTCTGTGATTTGTGTAGCCGTGCTGAACCTGCCCGAGAGGAGCAATGATTTCCACCGGAACGCCCATTTCTGCCAGCGTTCGTATGACCGCTTCCTGCGGAGATCCGGAAGAGACCTCCGTTCCTGGGAATTCCCACATGTTGCCCCAGAGTCCCTCGGGACTGCGACGAAGCAGCAGCACCTTACCTTCCACAATGAGAATACCGTGCGCTGAGGTGACGGGAATGGTGCGGGCTTTTGCCTCGACAACAGGACGTTCCTTTTCCACACCCAACTTGTGCGCCGAACACCAGGAGACAAGCGGACACTGCAGGCATTGCGGAGACTTGCCGCAGACCAGAGCGCCGAGCTCCATGAGCGCCTGATTGTAGGCGCGGGCCTGTCCGTGAGGCAGAAGACGCTGCGCTTCCTGACGAATGAGTGCGGCCGCCGGATTTTTTTTGACGGGAGAGTCGATGTTCATGAGTCGGGAAAAGACTCGCTCGACGTTGGCGTCGATGGATACCATGTCCTGCTCATAGGCAATGCCGAGAATGGCGGCCACGGTATAGTCGCCAAGTCCGGGCAGAGAGGAGAGCTCCTCCTGGGAGTCGGGAACGGCGCCTCCGTGGCGTTCAAGCATGATTTTTGCGGCCTGATGAAGAAAACGCGCGCGCCGATAGTAACCGAGACCTTCCCAGTAGCGGAGTATTTCTTCTTCCGGGGCTTCGGCCACAGAGCGCACGTCAGGGAAACGGCCCATCCAGCGCTGAAAGTAGGCAACACCGCGTTCCATCTGCGTCTGCTGAAGCATGACTTCGGATATCCATACTTCATAGGGCGTGTAATGCACTCTCCATGGCAGCGGACGCTTGTGGAGGGCAAACCAGGCGAGCAGGGCGTCGGTGATCTTTGTAACGTCATTCTGGGGGAATACGGAAAACATCGAGGCAGTATATACGGCAACGATGGTGCTTACAAGACAATGTCGGTCGGTTTTTAAAGAAAAAATGAGTATTGAGCACGCCGCTCGGAAAGGGGGGATGAAGCGAGTAGGGGATGCGGCAATTTTTTCAGGAGAAGAACCTGGTTATGGACTCCAAAAGTCTTGATGCCGGAGTCTGTGATTGCTTTTTGCGATGTAGTGATTCATACTGAACGCAATACATATGATTTCCGCGCTGGATGCGGGCGGAAATAGTTGTCCTACTGAGAGGATTCTTATGAATTTTGTGTTTATTTCTCCACAGTTTCCCCAGTCGTACTGGAATTTCTGCGATCGGCTGAAGGCTCGCGGCGTCAATGTTCTCGGTATAGGGGACACGCCCTATGACGAACTGTCAGGCGAGCTTCGCGGCTGTCTTACGGAGTATTACCGGGTGGACTCTCTGGAAGATTACGACCAGGTTTACAGAGCCATGGCGTTTCTTACGTTCAAGCACGGCCGTATAGACTGGGTGGAAAGCAATAACGAGTACTGGCTCAGTCAGGACGCCCGTCTGCGTGACGATTTCAATATCAAAACCGGCATGAGCGTGGCGGAGGTCGCCAACGTGCGGCGCAAGTCAGCCATGAAGAAGTTTTATCAGGAGGCCGGAGTGCCTGCGGCGCGCTGGCATCTTATCGGCGATCTGGAGAGCGGCAAGGCCTTTGCGCATGAAGTGGGCTATCCGGTGTTCGTCAAGCCCGACGGCGGCATGGGCGCTTCCGGCAGCTACAAGATTTCAAGCGATGAAGAGATGGAACGCTTTTATGCAGGCAAGGAGAATGTTCCTTATATTATGGAGGAATATCTCTGCGGAGACATCTGGTCCTACGACGGCGTTTCCGATTCCAAGGCCAATGTGATTTTTGAAACCTGCACATCGTGGCCGCCGTCCATTGCGGATATAGTGAACAACAAGGATCATCTGGCCTACTACACTGCAAGCAATCTGCCAGACGATCTCAAAGAAGTCGGCCGCAATACCATCAAGGCCTTCAATGTGCGCAGTCGTTTCTTCCATCTGGAGTTCTTCAGGCTCAGGGAGGACAAGCCTGGTCTTGCCCGCAAGGGAGAGCTGGTAGCTCTGGAGGTGAACATGCGTCCTGCGGGCGGATGGACGCCAGACATGTTCAACTATGCCAACAGCGTGGACGTATATTCCATATGGGCCGACATGGTCACGCACGACAAGACCTTTGTTGATCTCGACCGGCAGAAGTTCTTTGCCGTCTATGCCGGCAGACGCAACGGCAAGCCCTACGTGCATACGCCGGAAGAAATTCGTGCGCGCTATGCCGGGCGCATCGTCATGGACCTGGACATTCCCGAAGCCATTTCCGGGGCCATGGGGAATCATCAGTGGACGGCCATTCTCGACACGGCCGAACAGAAGGATGAATTCATTCACTTTGTGCAGGAGACGTACTGATGGAGTATCAGCGTCACAGCCAGTACAGTAGGATTCTCGACCGGGAACTGCCTTTTCTTGTTTTCGGCCATACGGGCAAGCCTGTGATGGTGTTTCCTACGCAAAACGGACGGTGTACGGATTTTAACGACTTTCAGATGCCGGAAACCGTAGCGGAGCATATTCATGCCGGACGCATTCAGCTGTTCTGTGTGGATTCCATTGATGAAGAAACATGGTCGGACAAAAACGGCGACAAGGGGCGTCGCGCATGGCTTCAGGAGCAGTGGTTCCGCTACTGTACCGAGGAGTTCACGCCGCTCATGCTGCAGATGAACGGAACCAGGCAGGCTCCGCTGACGGCTGGATGCAGCATGGGGGCAACGCATGCGCTCAACACGTTTCTGCGTCGTCCCGATTTGTTTGATGGCGTCATTGCCCTGAGCGGAGCCTACGATGCCCGATATTTCTTCGGCGACTACATGGACTCCAACCTCTACAACAACTCCATAGTCGATTATATGAGGTGGTTCCCTCTGGATCATTCCTATATTCCCATGTTCAATACCCGGAGCATATACATATGCACGGGGCAAGGTGCCTGGGAAGATGAAATGATACGCACTACAGGCATACTGAAGGCGATTTTTGAAGAAAAGGGCATCCGCGCCTTTTTTGACTTCTGGGGACACGATGTGGATCATGACTGGCCCTGGTGGAGAAAACAGTTCCCGTATTTTCTCAATAAGATTCTTTAATGCAGGCATCGGTCTTGAAAAATATACGGGGGGGGGATTTCCCTCGTATATTTTTTAATGACCACGTGTCCAACAAGACGAAGTCGATAGCGTACCGGTCAGAGGGGCTTTTGTTTCCTGAGTTTCTGCCCGAGTTGGTCGGTCGGCGTCAGGCGGCAAAGACGATTCCGCACGAAGACAGCATGACTTGTCTCAGAGTTTGCCTACCTCATTCGGCTGAGCGGTTCGTCGCCTGAGTGTACGAAAGGGCATAGAACGAAGCTTGCCCGGAGAATCCGCACCCCTTTGAGCGTGACGCCTGCTGAAGTCGGAGAAGAGCCTAGTTTCCGCCTTTGAAAAAAGACATGGCCTGCCGCACGAGATTTGAAGCCTGTCTGGTCAGTCCGCCGTCGGCAGTAAGCGATTCCTTGAGGGCAATACGTTCTTCCAGTGACAGGGCGTCCATGTGCCTGGCAAGTTCATGACGTTTGCTGTTTTCCATGGATTGAAAGTTTTTGACGAGTTCATCCCTGCGTTTTGCCATGACGGCGACATTGGGGCGATCCGGCGTCACCACGCGGGGGAGGTTGTAGCGGATGAACTCATCAATCAGAGCGACAGGACTTTGTTCGGCGACGAATGTCAGCTCTTCCGCGTACAGGGGAATGACCTCATAAAACGTCACGGCTTCGCCGTTATGGAGACGGCACTGCCCCTCGCGATCGTTCATGCCTATCAGCATGGCGGAGCAAAGCCCGGTATTGTCGGCAAAAGGAAGGCCCTGCGAAAAACTGAAGGTATGCCCCCAGGAATTGTAGCTTTGTGTCGTTTCAGGCAGGGAAGCAATATTCATCAGCAGACGAACGGGCCAGGCGTCCTGCTCTTCGGCAGATTGTACGTTCCAGTCAGCAGGCAGGCGTATCAGATATTCGGCCCGGGGAGGAAGCTCGCTGTCTTTGGGAACGCTCATGGGGCGAGCCCCGGCACCTATGGTGAGGAGAATGGTTTCTTCTCCTGCAGAAGGGGAGGTCTGAGCGGAAAAGAGTCTGCCGATATGTTTCCGACTGGGGGATGTGAGGGCCAGGATGTCGAGTGCGCCGCCCGAGGGCAGTTGCGTCTGTCCTATGCCGGAGATGGTTCCGAAATGCTTCTGCACATGCGCCATGAGAAGGTTGCGATCGGCGTTGTCGTACATGGAAGGCGTCGAGGACGATTTTACCGCGCAGGACATACAATGCTCCTGACATGTTCCTCCGAAGTACGGAGAACATGGAAAAGGTTCAGAAAAATCGGCGTTCACTGGCCGGTTCCGCGGCTTTGCCTGCCGCGGCAAAAAAAGGGGATTCCCGCATTGTGCGGGAATGTTCTTCATGGATAGCGAAAAGTTGAAAAAAAAGATACCCCGTCATCGACGGGGTATCTTTCAAGCAATACTAAAACTTTTCAGACGCTTCAGGAAAAACTATACGGTGAGGGATCCCGCCCGGAAGCGTCAGAAGCGCATTAGAAGTAGCGCTTCAGCAGACCGGCGAAACCGGCGCCGTGACGTGCTTCGTCCTTGGCCATTTCATGCACGGTATCGTGGATGGCATCATAGCCCTTGGCCTTGGCCTTGCGGGCGGTTTCCATCTTACCGGCGCAGGCACCGGCTTCAGCTTCAGCGCGCATCTTCACATTGGTCTTGGTGCAGGGCACGAGCACTTCGCCGAGCAGTTCAGCGAACTTGGCGGCGTGTTCGGCTTCTTCAAAGGCATAGCGCTTGAAGGCGTCGGCGATTTCAGGATAGCCTTCGCGTTCGGCCTGACGGCTCATGGCAAGATACATGCCCACTTCGGTGCATTCGCCGGTGAAGTTGGCGCGCAGTTCTTCCATGATGTCGGCGTCTTCAACCTTGCCGTCGCCGACATGGTGTTCGGTCACGAAGCCGGCGTTGCCTTCTTCCGCACGGAACTTGGAGCCGGGAGCGCCGCACTGGGGGCACACGAAATCTTCAGGAAGGCTTTCAGCTTCAACGGTATAGCCGCAGATGGGGCAAACAAACTTTTTCATTGTATTATTCTCCTGATGGATGCCGCAACGATGGAATCGTGCAACGAATTTTGCGGCAAAGGAAAGCAAACGTTTTCTCTAAGCCGCAATGAGAAAGGGGCGGAAAGAAATTCCTTCCGCCCCGTGCGGAATCAGATTACTTGGAGAGCTCGGTCAGTTCGTCGAAGCGTTCCTGATACTGCTGAGCCAGAGTGGCGCGCATCTTCTTGGCGAGTTCGGGCTTAGCCTTTTCAAGCTGGGCATAGCGGTTTTCGCCGAGCAGGAATTCATCGAGAGTGCCGTCGGGCTCCTTCTTGTAGTCAAGAATGAAGGGGTTCTTGCCTTCTTCCTTGAGGGTGGGGTTGTAGCGGTACAGAGGCCAGTAACCGGTCTGCACGGCAAGTTTGGCTTCTTCGAGGCTGCGGCCCATGCCCTTGCGGATGCCCTGGTTGATGCAGGGAGCGTAGGCAATGATGAGCGAAGGACCATGATAGGCTTCGGCTTCCTTGAAGGCCTTGAGCACCTGGTTCATATCGGCGCCCATGCTCACGCTGGCGACGTACACGTAGCCGTAGGTCATGGCCATGCGACCGAGTTCCTTCTTGCGGACGGGCTTGCCGCCGGCAGCGAACTTGGCGATGGAGCCGAGCGGAGTAGCCTTGGAGGCCTGGCCGCCGGTGTTGGAGTACACTTCGGTATCGATGACGAGGATGTTGATGTCGGCGCCGGACGCAATGACGTGGTCAAGGCCGCCGTAACCGATGTCGTAGCCCCAGCCGTCGCCGCCGAACACCCAGAAGGACTTCTTGGTGAAGAGATCCTGCATGGTCCAGAGCTTTTCGAGGGCGGGATTGCCGTCAACGTCGGTGAGTTCGTCGAGCACGGCTTCTCCGTATTCACGGGAGAGCTTGGCGTCGTCCATGTTGTCGAGCCAGTTCTGGAGGGCGGTCTTCAGTTCTTCGCTGATGCCGGGCACTTCCAGAGCTTCGCGGCAGGCAAGGGCGAGGCCGTCGCGACGCTGCTTGTAGGCGTCGTGCATGCCGAGGCCGTATTCGGCGGCGTCTTCAAACAGAGAGTTGCCCCAGGCCGGGCCGAAGCCGTCCTTGTTCTGGCAGTAAGGCGTGGTGGGAGCGGAGCCGCCCCAGATGGAGGTGCAGCCCGTGGCGTTGGCGATGACCATGCGTTCGCCGAACAGCTGGGTGAGCAGCTTGACGTAGGGAGTTTCGCCGCAGCCGGCGCAGGCGCCGGAGAATTCCAGCAGAGGCTGGCAGAGCTGAGAACCCTTGAGGGTGCCGCGATCGACCAGGTCGTCCTTGATGGAGATGTTTTCTTCGGCGAACTTGAGGTTGGCCACCTGAGCGTCGAGCTGGGTTTCGAGGGGCTTCATGACCAGAGCCTTTTCCTTGGCGGGGCAGACGTTGGCGCAGGAACCGCAGCCGAGGCAGTCCTGAGCATACACCTGGATGCGGAACTTGAGGCCCTTGAGTTCCTTGCCCATGGCGTCGATGGTGACGAAACTTTCAGGCGCACCTTCGAGTTCGTCTTCGGTGGCGAGCACGGGACGGATGGCGGCATGGGGGCAGGCCATGGAGCAGCGGGTGCACTGGATGCACTTGGTGGAATCCCATTCGGGCACGAACACGGCTACGCCGCGCTTTTCGCAGGCAGTGGTGCCGAGCGGAACAACGCCGGTGGGATCAAAGGCGGACACGGGCAGGGTGTCGCCCTTCTGAGCAAGAATGGGACGAACCACGTTGGCGATGTAGGGATCGGTGTCGTGGTAGATGGAAGGAGTGTCGGCGGCGTCGGCCCAGGATTCGGGGTACTTGATCTCGGTGAGAGCTTCAAGAGCCTTGTCCACGGCGGCGATATTCATGTTGACGACCTTGTCGCCCTTCTTGCCGTAGGTCTTCTTGATGGCGGCCTTGATGTAGTTGATGGCGTCATCGATGGGCAGCACGTTGGCGAGCTTGAAGAAGGCGGTCTGGGTAACCATGTTGATGCGGTTGCCGAGGCCCACTTCCGCAGCCACCTTGCCGGCGTCCACGTTGAAGAACTTGAGGTGCTTTCTGGCGATGGTGCGCTTCATCTGACCGGGCAGTTCGCGCTCCATGTCTTCCAGGGAAGTCCAGCTGGAGTTCAGCAGGAAGGTGCCGCCGTCCTTGATGCCTTCAAGCACGTCATACATGTGGACGTAGGAATCCTTGTGGCAGGCGATGAAGTCGGCGCGGTTCACCAGGTAGGAGGACTTGAGATAGGACTTGCCGAAACGCAGATGCGAAACGGTGAAGCCGCCGGACTTCTTGGAGTCGTAGGCGAAGTAGCCCTGAGCGTACATATCGGTGTTGTCGCCGATGATCTTGATGGCGTCCTTGTTGGCGCCAACAGTGCCGTCGGAGCCGAGGCCGAAGAACTTGCACTGCACGGTGCCGGCGGGCACGGTATCGATGTCGGCGCCCACTTCGAGGGACAGGTTGGTGACGTCGTCTTCAATGCCCACGGTGAAGTGGTTCTTGGGAGAAGCAACCAGCATGTTGTCGAACACGGCCTTGGCCATGGCAGGGGTGAATTCCTTGGAGCCGAGGCCGTAGCGGCCGGCGAGGAGCTTGGGGAACACGCGGATCTGATCGCCGTGTTCCACAAAGGCGGTGCAGACGTCTTCGTACAGAGGTTCGCCGAGAGAGCCGGGTTCCTTGGTGCGGTCGAGCACGGTCACGGTCTGCACGGTGGCGGGCATGACATTCAGCATGAGCTCGGCGCTGAAGGGACGGAACAGGCGAACCTTGACAATACCGACATGTTCGCCCTGAGCGTTCAGGTAGTCGACCACTTCTTCCATGACGTCGCAGGAGGAGCCCATGGCCACGACCACGCGATCGGCTTCGGGATCGCCGTAATAGTCGAAGGGCTTGTAGTTGCGGCCGGTGATGGAGGCAACGCGCTTCATGGCGTCAATCACGACGGCGGGCACTTCGTTGTAGAAGGGGTTGCAGGCTTCGCGGTTCTGGAAGTAGATGTCGGGGTTCTGGGCAGTGCCGCGCTGGTGGGGATGTTCGGGATTCATGGCGTTGTCGCGGAATTCCTGAACCTTGTCCCAGTTCACGACCTTGCGGATGTCTTCATAGTCGATGACTTCGATCTTGCGGATTTCGTGAGAGGTGCGGAAGCCGTCGAAGAAGTGGCAGAAGGGCACGCTGGAGTCGATGGCGGCGAGATGAGCCACCAGAGCGAGGTCCATGGCTTCCTGGGGGTTGTTGGAGCACAGGAAGGCGAAGCCGGTCTGACGGGCGGCCATGACGTCCTGATGGTCGCCGAAGATGGACAGAGCATGAGAGGCCAGGGCGCGGGCAGAAACATGGAAGACGGCAGGCAAAAGTTCGCCGGCAATCTTGTACATGTTGGGGATCATGAGCAGCAGGCCCTGAGAAGCCGTGAAGGTGGTGGTCAGAGCGCCGGAAACGAGGGAGCCGTGAACAGCGCCGGCGGCGCCGGCTTCGGACTGCATTTCACGGATGGCGACGGTCTGTCCCATCAGGTTCTTCTGGCCCTTGGCGGACCATTCGTCGGCCAGTTCGCCCATGACGGACGAGGGCGTGATGGGGTAGATGGCGGCAACGTCGCTCAAGGCGTAGGCAATGTGCGCGGCGGCGGTATTGCCGTCCATAGTCTTCATGTGTTTGGCCATAAAGTCCTCCTCATAGGATGCCCGCCAAGCGGCGGAAAAGTGCCCGCGTAAACCGCGGAAGATTTCAGAGTCAGTCGGTCACAACAGGCTGGAAGGGGGATAGGCGCGCCCCTCCTGTGACCGAACGGGAGAAAAGTAATACTGTTTGAGTAAACAATCAACCGTTTTCCCTTTGCCAACATATCAAAAAACTCATTTTTCGTAAAGATGGGGAGCGAAGGGGGCGAAGTAAAAAAGAAGATTATCATTTACCGGCGACGGGGAATAGGGGAAGATTCCAGAGACTGCTCTCAGTCGGCGGAAATTTTGGCGCGCCTTGTCGCGCAAGGGGGAAACTATGGACTACAGCGATTCCGTGGACCGGCTCAACCGAATTCTGGTTCGGGCGCATCGCATCATTCAGCACGAGCTGCTCAGGCAGGGGGTGGACGATCTGGTGCCGTCGCACGGCGCCGTGCTGGAATATTTGAGCCAGGCAGGCATACCGCAGCCGGTCACGGAACTTGTGGTGGCGTTGAAGCGCCCCAAGTCGTCCATCACCAAGGCGACGGACTGTCTGGAACACGGCGGATACGTGTTCAAGCGTCCCAATCCCGGCGATGGCCGCAGTTACCTTGTGGGACTTACGCCTGCGGGCAGTGAGGCGCTGGAGCTTTTTCGGGGAGCCTATGCGTCGCTGGAAAAGAAGCTGTTCGCCTCCATTTCGGACGAACGCAGAGAGGAGTGCATGCAGACGCTAGCGGAGATGGAAGCCAATCTGGAGCGCTTTCTCTGAGCGTGGCGCAGAACTGAAATTGCGTGAAGATGCAACGTGTGCGGCCGGACGCAGCCTGTCCCCATTTGCCCATTAATTAAAGGAATAAGACTTGCGGAGACGATGGAAGAAAGCGGGCCGTGCTTCTGGCATTTTTTATCCGTGGGAATAGCGTCCGACGTAGTGCGTATTTGTCTGTCGGGCGCTGCCGGAGATCCTCCCGCTCCGTTTTTTCTGCCGAAGCCGTGCATTGATAAAGGCCGCTCGGCTTGTGTTTGTCGAAAAAGCAGCCGAGAGGTCTTCTTCCTGACGACGCGGCGAGCATGCGCCGGGGCGCTCATAAAAGGAAAGCGGGCAGAGATTTGTCTATCTTTGCCCGCTGAAGAATTGTCGGAAATATTCCGGGGAAAAACAGGTTGGGGGGAAAGGTCCTTGTCTTTTGCCAAAAGGAGCCTTTCTCCGCTTTTTTTTATTACTGAGCGTCGTTGTTTCTTGCCGCGAGTCCCATGAGGGCGTAGGTCAGACTTGCAGCCGCAAAGTCCGAGACGATGTGTCCTTCGCGCGGGGCGAGTTCCACCACGTCGAAGCCCAGAACGCGCCGTCCCTGCATGGCCCTGGCTGCAAGGTCGAGCGCCATGTACCAGTCGAGACCGCCGGGCACAGGAGTTCCGGTTTCGGGCATGATGGAAGGATCAAGACCGTCCACGTCAAAGGTGATGAAGATGTTGCGGGGAAAATCTTCGGGAATGAGATTGCCCGGAATGCCGTGACGGCACAGATACGGGGCGTCCCAGCTGAGGACGCCGTATTCCTTTCTGGCTTCCAGCTCTTCGCGGCAGTAGATGCGGTTGCCGAGCTGCACAAGCGGCAGGTCAAGATCCTTGACGGCCCGGCGCATCACGCTGGCGTGGCTCCACTTGCTGCCTTCGTAGCTGTCGCGCAGATCGGCGTGGGCGTCGAACTGAATCACGCCGAAGCGGCCGTAGCGCTCCTTGAGCGCCGCCATTTCCCCGTAGGTGAGGGAATGCTCTCCGCCGAGCACCACTGGCATGGCTCCGGCGTCGAGCGCGGCCAGCACGGCCTTCCTGACGTTTTCCATCACCTGTTCCGGCGCGCCTGAGCAATCGACGGGGCGCTGCGTAAAAATGCCTTTTTCTCCCGGATAGCTTGTGCCGTCGTAGAGTTCGAGCTGATCGGAGGCGTCAAGAATAGCTTCCGGGCCGTTCGCCGTGCCTCCGGCATAGCTGACCGTGGCCTCGTAGGGCACGGGAATGACGTGAAAGCGCGCCTGATCGGCGGGACGGGGCGGCACTTCCGAGGAAAGAAAACGGTTCTCGTATTCGTTCAGCATGTAATTTCTCTGATGATTAGTCTGTGTTGCGCATGCGGAAGCCGGGCTTCCGTACCTTGTCCGAGGGCTCCGCAGAATGCGGAAAACGTTATTGCGCCTGACCGGAAGAGGCGTCGGCCTGAGACGGTTCGGCGAGACTCTTGCGGAAGATGCGGCGCATGTTTCTGCTCACCCATTTGCCGAAGTTGTCGAGATAGACGTAGTACACCGGCGTGATGTAGAGCGTGACGAGCTGGGAGAAGATCAGGCCGCCGGAAACGCAGATGCCGATGGGCTGACGGGCTTCCGCGCCCGTGGCGCCGATGCCGAACGCCAGCGGCAGCGCGCCCATGACGGCGGCAAGCGTGGTCATGAGGATGGGACGGAAGCGGATGAGGCAGCCCTGAATGATGGCGTCTTCCGTGTCCAGACTTCCGCTGCGTTCGGCCGCAAGGGCGAAGTCGAGCACCATGATGGCGTTTTTCTTGACGATGCCGATGAGCATGATGATGCCCACGAAGGCGGTCATATTCAGTTCTGAATTGAAGAGCCACAGACTGAACAGCGCGCCGAACGCCGCGGACGGCAGACCGGAAAGAATGGTGATGGGGTGAATGAAGCTTTCGTACAGAATGCCGAGCACGATGTAGATGAGCAGCAGCGCCACAACGATGATGAGTATCATGTCGTGAACGGAATCCTGAAAATCCTGGGCCGTGCCGGTGAGGCTGCCGGTAACCGAGGCGGGCAGGATGTCGCGGGCGGCGTTTTCCACGTCGGCCATGGCTTCGCCCATGGCGTAGCCGCTGGCCACGTTGAAGGAAATGCTCACGGCGGGGAACTGTCCTCTGTGGTTCACGGAAAGAGGTCCGGCCTCGAACTGCCGGGTGACCAGGGTTTCCAGCGGCACGAGCTTGCCCTTGCCGGAACGCAGATAGATGCTTTCCAGAATGCTTGCGCTGTCCTGAAGGTCGCGGGCGACTTCCATTTTCACGGTGTAGTCGCTGACGTCCGTGTAGATGGTGGAGATTTCGCGCGTGCCGAAGGCGGAGTAGAGCGAGTTCTCTATCTGCGAGAGAGTGATTCCCAGCATGGTGGCCTTGTCTCTGTCCACGATGAGCCGGATGGACGGGTTCATGAGCTGCAGATCGGAGCCTACGTCGCGCACGCTTTTCACGTGATGCAGAGCTTCTTCCACGTCGCGGGCGGCGGCGTAGAGTTCGGCGGTGTTGCTGCCCACGAGCGTGTAGGTGTAGATGCCGGTCGTGCTGCCGCCGGCGCCCTGCATGTTGGCGTTGCGCAGCGAGACCATGAGCGTGGGATTGTTGTCCAGCGCCTTTCTGAGCCGGTCGATGACGACGTTGATGTTGTCGCGTTCGGAAATGGGCTTCAGGCGGATCATGATGTTGGCGGTGTTGGTGTCGGCTCTCGTGCCGCCGCCGATGGTGGTGGTGAAGCTGCGCACGGCCGGATCGGCGGAGATGATCGGATGCAGTTCTTCCACGGCCTTGGTCAGTGCCTCGAAGGAAATGGATTCCTCGGCGCGGGCGTAGAGTCGTATGCGACCGCCGTCGATGGCCGGAAAGTAGCCCGTGGGCACCAGCGTGGAGAGCCACCATGTGGCCGCGATGAGCAGCAGCGAACCGACGAAGGTGATGAAGCGGTGACGCATCACGCAGTGAAGACTGCGCGAGTACAGTGAGAGCAGGGCGACGAAGCCGCGCTCCATGGCGGCCTTGATGCCGGAATGCTTCAGATGCACGGACTGATCGGTGAGAAACAGCGCGCTCATCATGGGCGTGAGGCTGATGGAGATGAAGAAGGAAATGGAAATGGCGATGATGATGACGGCCGCAAATTCAAAGAACATGCGGCCTGCCGTTCCGGGCAGGAAGAGCAGCGGAATGAACACCGCGCCGAGGGAAATGGTCATGGAAAGAATGGTGAAGCCGATTTCTCCCGCGCCGTCCATGGCGGCGTTGAAGGGCGACTTGCCCATTTCCCGGTGTCGTATGATGTTTTCCAGCATGACGATGGCGTCGTCCACCACGAAGCCCACCACCAGAATGAGGGCCATGAGCGACATGTTGTCGAGGCTGAAACCTGCGGCAAACATGAGCGGGAACGTGGCCACCACGGAAAGCGGCAGGGCAAGGCTCGGGATGATGGTGGCCATGCCGTCGCGCAGGAAAATGTAGATGACGAGCACCACCAGCAGAATGGTGAGCAGAAGCGTGAGTTCCACTTCCGTCACGGACTCCTTGATGGGAATGGAGGTATCTTCCACCACGGCCATGTCGATGGAGGGCGGAAGCGTGTTTTCGATGTCGGCGAGCAGGTCGAGGATGTCGCTCACGATCTGCACGGTGTTGCCGCCCGGCTGCTTGGTCACCTGAACGATGACGCCGGGATTGCCGCTGATGAAGCTGGCCTGGTTTGTTTCTTCCACGCCTTCTTCCACGTCGGCGACGTCGCTCAGACGCACGGGAGCGCCGTTGCGCCATGCGACGACGATTTTGGCGAAGTCTTCGGCCTTGATCAGCGAGCCGTTGTCCTTGATGTTGCGTATGCGGTCCGAGCCTTCCAGCTTGCCGGTGGGAAGGGTGACGTTGGCGGCGTCGATGCCGTTGCGGATTTCTTCCGCGCTGACGTCGCGAGCCTGCATGAGGTCGGGCCGAAGATTGACGCGCACCGCGTAGCGCTTGGCGCCGCGCACGTCGGATTTCGACACGCCGGCCACCATGGAGAGACGCTGGGAGACGTAGTTTTCCGCATAGTCCGTCAGCTGCTGCCGCGTGATGGTGTTGGAGGTGAGCGCAATCTGGATGACGGGCAGGGAATCGGGGTCCAGCTTCATGAAGCGGGGCATCTGCGTCATGGTGTCCGGCATGCGCGAATAGGCGATGGAAATGGCCGACTGCACGTCCAGAGCCGCGCCGTCGATGTCGCGGTCAAGCTCGAACTCCACCCGCACCATGGTTCGACCGAGCTTGTTGGTGGAGGTCATGTTCTTGATGCTGGCAATGGTGGAGAGCTGTTTTTCCAGCGGCTTAGCCACGGAGGTGGCCATTGTCTCGGGCGACGCGCCGCTCAGCGTGGCGGAAACAATGATGACCGGATAGTCGATGTTGGGGTTCTCGCTCAGCGGAAGGCGCAGATAGCTCATCCAGCCGAAGACGAGTATGCCCATCATCAGCAGCG
This sequence comes from uncultured Mailhella sp., assembly GCF_963931295.1. Taxonomy (NCBI): domain Bacteria; kingdom Pseudomonadati; phylum Thermodesulfobacteriota; class Desulfovibrionia; order Desulfovibrionales; family Desulfovibrionaceae; genus Mailhella; species uncultured Mailhella sp. Next base: position 3,159,853 of record NZ_OZ007001.1, read on the forward strand.
TGGTGGCGACGGGGCGCTTGATGAACGTAGTGGAAATGTTCATTGCTGCGCTCCCCCGGCGGCGGTGATTTTTCTGTCTTCCTGCAGGCGCACGGGCATGCCGTCCTTCAGGCGCACGTGGCCTTCAAGCACGACCTGCTCGCCGCTGGCGAGTCCCTTGGAAATGACGGTGATGCCGTCGTTTTCCACGTCGGTGCTCACAAGGCGCACGCGGGCGATGCGGTCGTCGCCCACCACATAGACGAAGGGGCCGTCCGGGCCGAGCATCACGGCGCGGCTCGGCACGGTGACGGCGTTCTTTCTCGTGTCGAGCTGTATCTTCACGCGGAGAAATTCCCCGGGCCACAGTTCGGTGCCTTCGTTGAGAAAGCGCGCCTTCAGCGGCACGGTGCCGGTGTCGGCATCCACGTTGCCCACGAAGATCACGTCGCCGACAAGGGGCTTGCCTTCCTTGGAATCGGCCGACACCTGCAGGCCCGATTTCTCCCGGACGTTGCGGCGTATGAGGGGAAGATGCTTTTCCGGCACGCTGAAGGTGATTTCCGCGGGCTGAAAGGCGTCCACAACCACAAGGAGCGTCTGCGCCGTGACGACGTTGCCTCTGTCCACTCGCACGTCGCTTGCGCGGCCGTCCATGGGCGCGCGTATTTCGCAGTAGGAGAGATCAAGCTCGGCCTTTTCCAGAGCGGCCGCATCTTCGCGCACGTCGGCCTGCGCGCTGACCATGGTCACGCGCGCGGCATCTGTTTCCGCAGCGCTGGAGAAGCCGCCCTTCTTCATTTTGAGAGCGCGGGAGTAGTCGTCCTGAGCCTTGGCAAGCTTGGCCTTGTCGCTTTCAAGTCTGGCCTGCGCCTGATGCAGCGCTATCTGATAGGGTTCCTTTTCAATGACGAAAAGAAGCTGTCCCTTCTTTACCATTTCGCCGTCGTTCACGAGAACCTGCTGCAGTTCTCCGCTGGTGCGCGAAACGATGTTCACCGATGCGGAAGGCTCCACGGTGCCGACGGCCTCAAGCATGTAGGGAACGTCTCTTGTTCCGGAGGCGACGAGCGTGACCAGCGCGGTGCGGACGGCGCGGGGCTGCGTTTTTTCGGATTCGCCGGAGCAGCCGATCAGCAGCGCGGCGCAGACAAAACACAGAAAAATTCGAGCGGACATGGAGACTCCCGGGGGATGTTGACTTATTTTGTCATAGTACGAAGAGAAAAAATTTGCTGTCAAGGAAAGGACGGAAAAGATTTTCTTTCAAAAGATTGCAGAGCGCTGCATAAAAGAAGAGAGCCGTTTTCATGGGTTCATGAAAGCGGCCCTTCTGAAGATGGCGTCAGGATTTGTCGTCGGAGCGTTCGCTGACAAGATGCTCCATCTGGCGGCAGATGCCCATGAAGATGTCCATTTCATGGCGACGCAGATCGGCCCTGTCGAAGAAGCGGGCAAGCGGCAGGAAAAAGTGCTCGGGATTGTCCCTCGGAATGGTGCCGATGTCCATGAGGGCGTTCTTCAGCGTGCGGAAGAGAAAATCCCGTTCCTCGGACGTGACGCGGCGGGACAGATTCGGATGGGCGTCGATTCTGGCGGCGTCGGGCAGGGCGAGGAAGCATTCATAGATCATGAGCAGCACGGCCTGCGCAAGGTTCAGGGAGGAGGCGTCCGGCGCGGTGGGAATGGTGACCAGGCGTCCGCAGTTTTCCAGATCTTCGTTGCTGAGTCCGCGATCCTCCGGGCCGAACATGATGGCGACGTCTTCGCCGAGGACGAGACGTTCCGCAATTTCCGCCGCGGCCTGACGGGGCGTGATGAGCTGCTGTCTGGCTCCGCCCGTGCGTGCGGTGGTGCCGACAACCAGCGTGCAGGGAGCCACGGCCTCCTGTACCGAATTCGTAACCGTGATGGAGTCGAGCAGCGGCTTGCCCTGACTTGTGGCCGTAGGCAGAGCTTTTTCATAAATCCAGCGGCGGGGTTCGGCGAGATACAGGGGCGCGTGGCCGAAGTTGGCCGAGGCGCGCGCGGCCATGCCTATGTTTTCGGGAAAGTTGGTGCGGACCAGCACCAGACGCAGATGCCGCATCATAGCGGCGATTTCGGAAGCGTTTTTCATATCATCATCGGGCAAAGCCCGCTCCGTAGGTTGTTAGAGAGAGTCGGGCCACACGTGAGAGGCCGTGAGGACCAGCATGGCCATGCCCAGACCGAATTTGACGACCATGCCCAGAAAGCGGCCCACGAATGCGCCCTGCGCGGCGCGGAAGGCCACTTCCGCAGGCTGGCGGCGGATGAGAGTTTCCGCGAGAAAGCATCCGGCCCAGGCTCCGAACAGCGCGCCGAACACCGCGCCGACGCCGAACATGAAGGGCGCGCCGAAGATCGCGCCCAGAACGGCGCCGATGATGCCCGCCCAGGTGGAAACTTTGGACGAGCCGTATTTTTTGGCGCCCCATATCTGGGCTCCGAACTCCACGATTTCGCCGGCCACGGCGAGCCCTATGAACATGACGAAGAAAAGCACGTTGAGTCCGTTGCCCGGTACGAGCAGCGCCCAGGCCGTCACCAGGGCCACCATGGCCCAGTTGCCGGGCAGCGTGACCAGATTGAGCAGCACGCACACGCCGAGAGCGAGCAGAAAAAGCGCAGTGAAAAAAACGCTCATGCCGTCTCTCCGAGGCTGAGCCCGAAGATGAGACCGAAACAGCGGTCGAAGCGGTCGTCGCCGCAGGGCGAGATCAGTCGTCCGCAGCCCTTGAGCTCGCCGCGGCCCGGTCCCATGATGTAGGTGGGACGGAAACCCTCGGCCTCGGCGGGCAGATCTCCGCAGATGCAGCCGTGTCCGCCGGAGGCGCGCACCTGCTCGTCGGGCAGCCAGTTCAGGCGCATTTCCTTGAGATCGTTCATCAATGCGTCGCGGGAAATGTCGCTGTGCTGTTCATAAAGCCCCAGCAGACGTTCCTGATAGACCATGAAGGCCTGCACGTGACGATGCCCCGCCCACAGAATGGTGACGCCTTCGCAGAAGGAGCGGTCTCGTACGGATTCCAGACTCAGCGCCGCCAGCAGGGCGGCAAGGCCGCTGTCGACGCCCACGGAGGTTCCGAACACGCGGCAGGCGTCGCTGAGGAGCGGCGCGACTTCCCAGTCGGAAAAATCGCCCTTCATGAGAAGATCGGGCCGCCCTTCGGTGCGGCGCAGCGCGTCTTTCCAGCGCTGGATGCGCCCGGCGCGACGCTTGGGCGCGGGCGATTCGCTCTCCGCGGCGTTCATGCCGCACAGCAGCGTCAGCTCAGGGAAGGGCAGATCATTTTTTTTCAGAAAATCGCGCGCCTGTCCCACGGGGCGTTCTGCCGGAAGTTCGGCCTTCGGCCAGCGGGAAGACTCCATGCCGGGCAGAGCCAGCATGACCGCTGTGAAGCGGCTGCCGTTGTCCAGAACAAGGGTGGGGCGCTGCGGCGCAGCGTTGTTCGCCATAAGAGAATCCTGCATAGTTGTTGTCTGCCTGGTCAAGTTGCGTTGTCGATGTTCGGGGCGGGCGTTGTCCGCACTCTAGCAAGAGAGGCGGCGTCCGTTCCGTCGGGGCGGTCGAAGGCCTTTGCCTTGAGCACCCGAGATCGGGCGTGAGAAAAAGGAACGGGGAGAAATCTCCCCGTGCAGCGTTACAGCAGAGCGCCGTTCCAGTTGAAATCGCTGGTGTGGCGAAGCGGAGGCAGGTTCGGCGGAACGTTTTCCTCCAGTCTGGCGAAGAAGGCGTAGCCTGCGGATTCCAGTTCCTGCCTGTGCGCGGACAGATCCATGGGCCAGGCCGGATAGATCCACAGGTTGTGGCCGTAGTTGCGCGCCCAGAAGGCTTCGCCCTTGGGGCTGAAGAAGGCTTCGTTGGCCTTGACCTGATTCATGCCGTGCCGCGAGATGCCTACGGGCCAGTAGCCGGAGAGCACCATGCCGAGCGGCAGACAGCACTGACGCGGCAAAGACAGGTAGTCTTCTCCCGAAAGTTCGGGGCTGACGAAGGCGGATTCAAAGCCGAGTCTGGCCAGCACGGCCACGGCGGCGGGATTGGAGATGTTGCAGAACGGACCGGCCACGAGATGCGGACGGCGGCGTTCGTCGTCCATGGGGAAGAGGCTGATCTGCCACGGCGAGTTGCACACGAAGTGCGTGGAGCCGCCGCGCATGGCTTCAATGACGAGTCTCTGCCACAGGGCTTCTTCGTCCGGCCAGATGACCGGCGGCAGCCACCAGGAAATGCGGGGCATCACGGTGCGCGACACGGCGCGCACGGAGTTCGCCGACATCCACAGTCCGGTCATGACGGAGCGGGAACCGCGGGTTTCGCGTCCCTGAGGCAGGCTTGAACGTACGAGGTAGTCCTGCTGACGGCGCGCGCGGACGGGGCGGGGCAGATGCGGCGTCCACTCCACGAGGGGGCTTTCCACCGAGCGGCATTTTTCCAGTTTCTTTTCCCAGCCCTGAAGGATGTGGATCAGTTCCGGTTCCCGGCGGTCGATGAGGAACACGGGCACGCCGGCCTTGGGCATTTTGTGTCTGGCAAGGCGCAGGGTGCAGGTTCCGGCCTTGGGAGTGCGTCTCGTCACCGGCACGGTGTCGTGCCAGGGTTCGTCTTCGTAGCCTACGCGCAGAAGATCCTTGGGGAGCAGCTCGATACGGGGCTTGATGAAGGGCAGCGAAGGCGCTCCGTTCTTTTTTTCAAACTGAATCTTGCCCACCAGAAGACCGGAACTTGTGGGTTCGTCGGGCGTGGAGATGTGGGCGTCCTTCTGCGGCAGAAAGCGCGCGCGGGTGACGGGGCGGCCCAGCGCCATTTCCAGGAGGGCTTCGGCGTCCTTCTTGGCATGGGGCCAGTCGGGCGTGCCCAGGGAGTCGAGCAGCATGCGGTAGGCCGTCACCACGTGATACACGTAATGCGGCCCCTTCTTGCGGCCTTCAATCTTGAGGCTGCGGATGTACTTTGACAGCTTTCAGATAGTTCCGTTTGTTCCAATGCCATAAGGTAGCATCGCACACTCCGCACATATCCTTTACTTCTTCCCGGCTAAGCAACCGTTCTTCATCCGCTGCACGGAAAGCCAATGCCACTTCGTTTATCGCGCGATTGATGAGCTCGTCCGAGAATACGCGCAAATCCTCGCCTGTAATCTCCAGTTTGATATTGGCTGCGCCGTTGGAGATAATTTGCATCAAGTCTGTCATAATCAAAATCAATACTGCCGGATTGTCCGGTGTAACCGCTTCGGCAGCATAATAAACGATTGCACCACCGCTCCCGTATCGGAACGATGGTGCAAAAGTATAATTGGATTTCGCTAAAATTCAATGATTTCAAGGCTTTACTTTGCTTGGTTGCCAACTCACCTTTCAAGACGGTCATAAGCATATATATTCCTTGCTCCGTAAAGGCGTATGGATTGTATCGGCGACCGCCCCAACTTGAGGTGGAATTTTTGCACCTCAAGATTTCGCACTCCTCATCGGTCAACTGAAACATGAAGTCTTGCTCGAACTTCTCAATGTTGTTCTTTACCTGGCGGTTAAAATCCTTGGTACTATATCCGTAGATTTTGGCCAAATCCATATCAAGCATTACGCGAACACCCCGGATATAGTATATAAATTCTTTCAAATATTCGGCATTTATTTCTTCGGTGATAATGTCTTTATCCTTGTCTGTAAGTATTTTGTCCGTGCATTTTATGGTCTGTACCGGCAAGTATAGCTCCGCCATTCATTTATTTGAAACCTTATTAAATCTTTGTGTTGTCGTAACAATGGCATCGTAAATGCAAAAATAATGATTTCCCAATCATTCAAGAGTAACATGCCCGACTTTTTTCATTTCCTATAACATTTTTGTCAATGAAATATCGAGTAAAAGTCCATCGGGCATAGAAACTGCCATTGCTGTAATAGCATTACAACAATGGCAGAAGTTCATACACCGACAAGATTATGTAACGCCTGTCCGCACCGCCTTCACTCATCCATAAAAATGTCTTCCTGATAAACTTCAAGCATGTATGCCTGGTCGTCGAGGCTTAGGTTTGCGAAGGCCTGCTCCACCGTGGCGAAGCCATACTGGGGCTTGTCCGGCGCGAACGGATGCAGGACGAGCAGCAAGGCGACGCTTGCCGCCACGGCCAATGCGGCTGCGGCGATGCGCCAACGGCGGCGGTTCCTCTGCGCAACAACCGCCGGCTTGCGCCCTATTTCAGCCCACACGCCGGCCTCCATGCTGTCAAAAAAGCCGTCGGGGACCTTGTAAGGCATGCGCTTCCCCACTTGGTTGAAATCAAACTCCTTTTCCATATCTTCAGGTTGTTCAGATTGTCGAGTTCATATACTTTATTATCTTCTCCTTGGCCACGTGGTAGTTGGCCTTCGCGCTGGTGGCCGTCGAGCCTGTAGCGGCGGCAATCTCGTCATATTCAAGCCCGTCGTAATAGCGCAGGTTGAAGGCCAGCTGCTGCTTTGTGGGCAGCGAGAGTATGGCATTCTGCAGCTTCACCGCCTCCAAGTCGCTATAATCGACATACCCGTCGGCCGCCAACCGGCCAGCCCCGGCGTCCGAATCGTCGAGCGACACCCGTCCGCCGCGCCTGCGCTCTATCGCGCGCAGCGCCTCGTTGGTGGCTATGCGGTATATCCATGCGCCCAGCGAGCACTCGCCCTTGAACCGCCACAGCGAGCGGAACGCCCGTATGAACGTTTCCTGTGCGGCGTCCTGCGCGTCGTCGTGCGACACCACCAGGCGGCGGATATGCCAGTAAACCGGCTCCCGGTATCTCGCCATGAGCAGCCGGAAGCCGCTTTCCAGGTTTTCCTTCAAGGCGGAAACTATGTCCGCGTCACTCACTGTTGCCATAAACTTGCCGTCTGTTCCGATAAGCCTGCCATAACAGGACTTCATTAAATATGACCCGGAAAACGGTCGGAAGTAAAAAACGGCGCGGCTGTTTTTTACTGGAAGTTTTGCCTGTTTCTGCCCTGTGGCGGTCTGAAATGGATGAAGAAGGTCACTCGCCGGTGCTTCCGTCTTGCAGCGAAGCCTCCAATTCTTCAATGGTCGGCATCGTCCCCTCTATCTTTTCAGGATAGAACCGTTCAAGGTCATACTCTGAAATGCCTATTGGCTGACTGCTTGACTCCAAGGCATACTGTGCTTGTATGCGGTCTTTTTCCTTGCATATCAGCAACCCGATGGTAGGATTGTCCCTGCCCTCTTTCCTCAATATATGGTTGCAGGCCACTACGTAGCCGCCCAACTGTCCAACGTCGGCAAAGGCGAACCGGCCAATCTTCACCTCTATCACCACATAACACGACAGGTTCAGATTGTAGAAAAGCAAGTCAATGAAGTTTTCCGTGCCGCCTACTTGCAGGCGATATTCCTTGCCAACGTATGCGAAACCGGTGCCAAGCTCCGTAAGAAACCGTGTTATGTTCCTAAGCAGAGCGTCTTTGAGTATGCGCTCATTGTATGGCTTTGTTATGCCGGTAAATGCAAAATCGTATGGGTCTTTTGTCAACTCTTGCGCCAAACCGCTGTTGGTTTCAGGCAGTGTCTTATTGAAATTGGTCAATGCCTTGCCCTGCCGTTCATACATTCCGGTATCAATGAAATTAAGCAGCATGGCCCTGCTCCAACCGTTTTCCACTGTCTGGCGGACATAGAAAACCGCCTTGTCAACATTACCCTTGCATTTATCCATCAAAACTTTATGGTGTCCCCACGGCACACAGAATATGTCCGTCCGGATTTGTGCCGCAAGCTGGGGCAAAATTCCATCCGAAGAGTTTGCCCCAAGCTGGGGCAAAATGTCGAGCTTTGAAGAATATAACAGATAAAATTGCTTGCAGTAGTAGATGTTGCGCTGCGTAAGTCCTGAGACTCCGGGCATGGCTTCACGCAAATCCACAGACAGGCGGCTCATTACTTTGTCGCCCCATCGCTTCTCGACATGCAGTTCCACAATATCCCTTCCAAGTTCCCAATAGAACCCCAGCATCTCCGTATTCACCTTTACCGCCGCCTTTATCTGGCGGTTTCTATATCTCAGGGCAAGGTCTTTTACCCATTCCCTGTATTCATTGTCCAGTATTCCTATGGATTTGCTCATGAGTTTAGCTTCTTATCATTCATACTTACAACAGCCGCCTGTAGCTCGCAAGGCAAACAAGCTGCAAGTTCAGGTTCACAAGTTGAACATACAAAGATAGTGAAAGACGGATGCAAAGCCAAACGAAAAGTGAAGTTTTTTGATTGGATTTTGCCGAACCGCATTCTCTCTTCGTGAAATAAGAATAACAATCTGTTCATAATTCATCCCCGTAAGACAAGAAATATTCCAATGGGATTTTGTCCGTATCAATCCATCCGCACTTCAACGCCCGTTCAAAACGCCGCCTTTTGCACTGTGAAAGGTGGCGTTTTACATTGTAAAAGGGCGCATATTGCAGGGCGGAAGGCGGCATATTGGAAATGTAACTTTATGCGCTTAAAATGCCGCGTTTTGTGATTTTATCCGGAAATTAAGCGGAAATCATCACTGTTTTTTGCCGGTTTGCATTAATTTTGCAGTGTGATTGTACGGACAGTGCCGGCAATGCACACATGAAAACGCATTTTTCCGAGAAACAACAACCTAAAAAACATTTACCTGAAAATGAGAAACAGACTTTTGCCAATTCTTTTCCTCATGGCTGCGGTGTGCTGCCATGCGGAGGATTTGAAGCTGTGGTACGGCCGGCCGGCTGT